>NZ_JAPZSO010000121.1:0-17302 GCF_027531715.1 Microcystis sp. LE19-8.1F
TAACTTTAAACTCTAAGACAAACATTTTACGCAGGGGGGACTTAGACAAAATCAGTATAGCACAATAAAAGTTAAGTTAACAAGATATAGTTTAAAAAGCCGTCCTAAAAGGACGGGGCTTTAACCCAAAATTTCGGTAAGTGGGGAAGTGGGGAAGTGGGAATTAGGGATTGGGGGGACTCGGACCGGTGACAGGTGCGGGAGGTGTCGTCCCGGTCGTGGGACTAGAATCGGTGACAGGTGCGGGAGGTGTCGTCACCGGACTCGGACCGGTGACAGGTGCGGGAGGTGTCGTCCCGGTCGTGGGACTGGTGACGGGTGCGGGAGAAATCGATGGATTGGAAGCGGGATAAGGACTCAGGAATTGCCAAGCGATCGCGGCAAGCAAACCGAGAACACCGACAGCGATCGCTCCCATCGGGGGAGAAACGTTAGTGGGTGCGGGGGGAGAGGTAGGACTAGGAACAGAAGAAGATGCAGGGGGGGGAGTGGGTATTGAAGTCACCACTTCTTCTTCGGAGTAGGTTTCCTCGCTGTGATCGAAATCTTGGTCATTAAGATCGGGAATAATCCGTTCTTTGGCCTCAGCATAAACTAAAGGCGTGACAGGTTCAGCCGCAGGAACTACCCGACAATAAACTAGGGCGATGGTGGAGTTATCGTGACCGTTTTTCTGGTTAGCTAGTTGTAATAAACTTTCCCCCACGGCTGTCACGGTTTTCTCCCCTTGCAAAAGAGGCACAATTTCACTGTCCCAGTATTGTTCTACCCGATCGTAATCACTTAAACCATCGGAACAGAGGAGAAAAACACAATCTTGATCAATAATCAACCTCTGAACGGTGGGATGGAGATTATTGGCACTACTCATGCCCAAAGCTTGCACCAAGGCCCCGGCGTTGGGATACTGTATGGCATCACGATAGAGGAGATAGCCTAATTTCACTTCCCTGGAAGCGAGATCATCATCCACCGTCACTTGATGACAACTGTGGGCAGTAATCCAATAGAGGCGGGAATCCCCCACATGGGCTGCGTACATTTCCTGATCGTGGGCAAAAGCCATGACGAGAGTAGTACCCATGCGCTGACGATCTTGTCTTAACTCCTGATCATTGCGTTGACTGATCAGATCATTGGTGACACGAATCGCCTGTTCGAGGGCCAGACTGTGACTATCGGGATAGACTTCAATATCACTCGTGGGACTGGGATTAATTTCCCTAGGCAGGGTTTCGATCGCCAATTGAGCAGCGATTTCGCCTCCTTCCTGACCGCCGATGCCATCACAGACAATCGCCAGGGGCTTGCCCTGAGCTTTGTCGAAGGGATTTTGACCATGAGCGAGGGTTATGGCCTGATTAGCCGGGGGATAACAGGCATCCTCGTTGTGTTCCCGCAGCGGACCGGTATCGGTACAGGTGAAAATCTCATAGCTGCGTTCTTGACCTGCACCGTAGTGCTGTAGTGCATAATCGAGGATAGCGATCAGGGATTCCGGGCGATCGAGATCACCCGATTCTAGCTCTTGGGTCAGGGATGCGAGAAAATCTTGAATATTAGCGGCTGCCGTCGGGATCAGACCGGCCCACAGGACCCCTAAATCTTTTAACTTGGGAGCGGCAGCCTCGTCTTTGCTTAATTCCAGCAATTGCAGCAGCTGATTATTCACTCTCGTCAGAGAAGGGTTGAGCAGACTAGAGACCACGGCTTTTTTCTGGAGGGGATGCCAGAGTTTGGCCATTTGCCATAACCAGTGAATTTGCCTTAAATCGGAAGCTTGCGACCAAACCTCGGCCAGAGTGGGCAATAGTTGCGGATAAATTAATTCTCCCGTTTCATCGAGGGGAATAGTGCCGTATTCCAATAGCCAGATGTCCATATTTAAGCATTCATCGGGACTGGGAATATAGCCGTAGATTTGGGGAATGTGGAGATGGAAGGGTAACAATTTTAGGTAGAGGGAAATCCAGCTAGGAGGTTCTTCCGGTGCTTGGGGTGCTTGAGCGGGTTTAGTATCAAGAACAATTTGGGGTTGTTTGACCAAATAACGATTATCAATTAGCTCACCAACACGATAATAGGTTCTCACCCAATCACCCATCATCCATAAATAACGCTTAACTAAAGGAGTACCGCATTTTTCACAGAATCTATTAGTGAGAGGGTTCTGAGCTAGACAAGTTAGGTTTTGACATTGGAGGGTTGTCAGGGAGTCCATGAAAACTGCTTACTCCTAAAGCGCGGTTACTATTAAGTTAATAAAATAGCGTGTTTTTAGCCAGGATGACTGCCAGCATATTGCAGTGTTTCCCAAATTTTAACCTTTGTCGCTCGCTCGGAAAATATAGAATGGAGAAGAATACGCCAAATATTTCAATTTTAAATTGCTTGTGGAGATGAGGCGCTCTTGCAAGGGGCAACCCCCCACCCCCCACCCCCCGATGTCGTGGGGGTTGGGGGGGTTGGGGGGGGGAGATTGAACTAATCTAAGGATAGGCGGTGAAAATGCGTCTTAGTTTAACTGAAATCTATGTTAATTGGAATTTTAGCGGTACTTTCGGCGGCGGCGGCGGCGGGTCTACGCACCGCTTTACCGTTGTTGGTTATTGGTTTGCTACGAACTAATCTCTGGCAGGATGTCCCGTTATTATCGCGTCTTCATCCTCAAGTTTTACTGGCGATTTTGGTTAGTTGGTCGTTATTCGAGTTGTTTGGTTCCAAGAGTCTTTTGGGGCAGCGGGTTCTACAGATTATCTCTTTATTTATCAGTCCGCTCGTCGGCGCATTAATGAGTTTAACCATGGTGAAAATGTTGCAGTTAAATCTGCAACCCCTTTGGTTAATTGCGGGAGTGGGGGGATTACTCGCTTTTGTGATCAAGTTAGTACAAGTGGGCTGGTTTTTTCGTTTGCACGGTTTACCGATTTGGGTGACTTTGGCCGAGGAGTTTTTATGTATTATTTTAGTGTTTTTTGCCCTCAGCGCCCCAGAAAATGGCGGTTTAATCGCTTTATTGCTACTCTGGCTGGTGATTCGTAGTTCCAGCTTGTGGCGCGATTGGTATAGCCAAAAACAGCAGCTGTGACTCCTGACCCGATTAACGTTTGCGTTTGAGCAATTTAGAAATGCGAATGCGTCGATTGTACCGCAACCAACGCCAAATTTTAATGACTAATTCCTCCACCCATAAAATAATCGCATCTAATCCCTCTAAAATCCGTTCTAAGGGGTGTTTAACGTAGCCGACGGGGGTTGATTCGGTTTCTAACCATTCTTCGTTAATTGGTTGAATTATCTCCCTAGTGTAGCGGGGATCTAATTGAGTTGCGGGGGGGGATTCTCCAGGGGTAATTTCAGCAGCGGCCGGGGGGATTTTTTGTAAAGATTTATTTTGTTTTTCTTGACTAAAAGCTTTTTTTGTGCTATGAGGCTCGGCTGGTGTGCCTGGGGACTGGGGAAGGGGATAAGCGGGGTTAAGGCGCGGTTTTTCGGAGTCTTGGGGAGAAATAGCCAAGATATCGGCGGATTCTAGCCATGGTTGCTCGCTGACGGCGGAAAATGTCAGGGATTGGCGAGAGGAAAAGAAGTGATCGATCGCCGCTTGGATGAGTTTGCCGATCGTGAAGGGATCCGCTTGGGTTTGTTTTTCTAGCCAATCCTGGAGACGTTGCTTGAAGGTGATCAGCAGAGAATTAGGAAGACTTAGGGGATATTTTGCCGATAAAGCGGGTGAATCAGCACTATATTCTAAATTATTCTTCTCTTTTGCCCAGAAATGCTCGATCGCCGCATAAATTAACCAATAAAGTCGCCAGAGATAGGAGGAATTTTTCTCGACAGTCGGGGACTGGTTAACGAGATCGGAAGGGGGGTTAGAGGTGTGGCTAAAACTGCTGGGGATTGCGGGGGAGATAGCGAGAAATTTAGCCTCGAAAATTGCTAATTTTTCGTCAATAACTTCTAAAATCGCTTGAGAATTTAAATTAGGCAGTGGTAAGGAGGGTGGTGTCGGGGTTTTGACGAGATGGGATTCCTGGAAGAGATTTATGGCGATCGCTATTTGTCCCTGTTGTTCCCAGCGTAGTAGGTTCCAAAACCAACGGATCGGAGGCAAGACAGGATTTTTGTCGGTAAAATTCGGTAATAAAGGCGGATATTGAGGATTTAATCGCTTAATTTTCCGTTTTTCGAGGGCGTAGTTAGCCAGTGCCGTCCTAATTTGTTTTTCTATTTGTCTTTGGGTTTGATTATCGGTGATTTTAACAGTCTGGTGATCGTTAGTGACGAAAACTAAAGCTTGATCCTCTAGATCGGCTGCTATGCCAATAAATGGCGTTTCTTGGTCGGATAAGCTGTGGAGAAATTCTTTGATCGCATCCGTCCCATCTTTTCCGGGGGGTGATAATTGTTTCTGGAGACTGTTCCCCAATTGATTAGCCGTCATCCGCAGGGATTGTACCAGCAAATAGACGGGATAGAGGGCTATTTGCAGGGCAATAGCGATCGCATTTTGTCCGCGACGAGAGACGCGGCCGAGGTTATCTTTCAGACGGATCAAGCGACGGTTGATCAGGTTGAACAGTCGGCTTTTATAGGAATCGGCAGCCATGGATTTTGGGCGATAACATCTTCAATTACACTATCCTATTGTGCAAGGGCGGGATAAAAAAAATTTTTTGCCAAAACCCTTGACTCCCGGAAAGATTATTGTTATATTTAAAAAGGTCTGAAATCCACGCCCCCATCGTCTAGTGGCCTAGGACACCTCCCTTTCACGGAGGCGACAGGGATTCGAATTCCCTTGGGGGTATGAAAAAAAGGTCAGAAGTGTCAAGCTTCTGACTTTTCGGTTTTTTTCTCCCGTTGATGGCTTTTCGGTAAGCTGACGGTGAAGATTGTTCCTCGATCGATCTGACTTTCGACGCTAATTTGTCCATGATGACTGAGGGTAATCGCTAAAGCGATCGCTAATCCTAATCCTGTTCCCCCGGAAGTGGCGGAATTTTGTCGCGCGGGATCGAGACGATAAAAGCGATCGAAAATATGGGACAAAGCAGCCTCGGGAATCCCGATTCCGTTATCTTTGACGCGTACCAGTAACACCGATTGTCGATCGCGTTTACTTTTCTCCAATTCCACTGCCACATTTTTAGGCTCAGATTCTGGCAAAAAAGCGTGTTTTAGGGCATTAGAGATTAAATTTGTGAATAAACGGGCTAATTGATCCCAATCTCCCTCCATAGTAAACATTTCATCGCTGTAGGAAAAATCCTCTTGATTCGGTTCCACAATCGACAAAGAGAGGGAAATTCCCTGCTTATCGGCGATTAAACGCTGTTCTTCCACCACTTCCATCAATAAAGCATCCAAAGGTACAGCTTGCTCGATCGGTTGGACGATGCCACTATCAGAACGGGCTAAAAAGAGCAGATCATTGACTAAATTGCCCAATCTTTCCGTTAAACGATCGATCACTTGCAAGCGTTGATGACGAGTTTGGGGATAAGCGATCGCCATTTGCACGTTAGTTTGGATAGTGGCGATCGGATTGCGTAATTCATGGGAAGCATCGGCGGTAAATTGTTTTAAACTCTGATAGGACTCTTTTACCGGTTGAATGGCTAAACCGGACAAAAACCAACCAATCCAGGCGACACTGGCAATCATCAGGCAAATTCCGGCGATTAAATCCCATAATAGCTGTCTAATCGGTTTTGTCACCTCAAACCAAGGATGACTTACCCGCAGATATCCCAAAACATAATGACCGATTTCCACCCTTTCGGTTACTTGTCGCAGCAGACGATTATCGGATAAGCGAATAGTTTCCCCTTGACGGTGGGGATGGAGGGGAATATCTAAGGATTCAGCCAAAGTTGACCAAAGTAGATTACCTTGGGGATCAAACCATTCCAAATCTATATGATCGTCCTCCACAGATTTACCCTGACTGGGAAAACTTGCGAGGGGATCGACGCGATAACGTCCTTGATCTGGGGGAATCGATTCGATCACGAGGGAACGATTTACCACCTCAATGATGTGTTTGAGGGTATCATCAATGCGATCCACTAGGGTATGGCGCACATAAAAATACATTCCCGTAGCGAGAAAAAGCAGTAGTATGGCAGTGACGGCAGTGTACCATAAGGCTAAACGGCGGCGAGTGGCTTGGAACACCGATAATCTATGGATTGGCTAGAGATTTTTAGAGCAATGTATCTTATTTTACAGCTTATTTGATCGATTTAATAATCGAGAATAAATTATTTTTAGCCATAGGGAAAAACTGACGGTTGCCAAGAATAGCTAGACTTGAACGCTCATAGTCCTTAAAAATTGCCGCTAACAAAAGTATTTTTAGATACATTCTCCCCAATAATTGTTTGAGTAGAACTACAAAAGCAGCCAAAGTGAATTATATTTAACATTATGGTAACAAGGCTGACAGGAACGGCTAAAAATATTTTTGAGCTTATTTGAATTAATCACAACTATAAATGATGAATTTAAATTATTGGTTAATGAAATCGGAACCCGATGTCTATAGTATCGAGGATTTAAAAAAAGATGGTCAAACTATTTGGGAGGGGGTGCGAAATTATCAGGCCCGCAATTTTCTCCGTCAGATGAAACGGGGAGATTTGGCTTTTTTTTATCATTCTAATACGACCCCGCCGGGGATTGTCGGCTTAATGCGAGTAGTGCAAACCGATAGGATCGATCCCACACAATTCGATCCCGATAGTCCCTACTATGATTCTAAATCCTCCCCGGATTGCCCGCGCTGGTGGACGGTTAAAGTTGAGTTCGATCGCCTTTTTCCCCAACTGCTGCCCCTAGGAATTTTAAAACAAAATTTTACCGCCGATGAATTATTATTAGTAAGGACAGGAAATCGTCTGTCAGTGATGCCTGTCAATCAAGTGATCGCAACAAAAATTCTCGCTTTAGTCGCTCGTCAAGGAGTATAAACTGTGAACCAGAAAGATGCTATTAATTTACTTTCCCTGATTGGGGGATTATTGGCCACTATTGTCATTTTAGCGGCCTTTAATGCCTATGTGATTATCACCCCCGGACAAGCGGGAGTTTTAAGTGTTTTAGGAAAGGCTAAGGACGGGGTTTTATTGGAGGGATTGCACTTTAAACCTCCCTTTGTTTCTAGTGTCGATATCTACGATGTTACGGTGCAAAAATTTGAAGTTCCCGCCCAAAGTTCCACTAAAGATTTACAGGATTTATCCGCTAGTTTTGCGATTAATTTTCGTCTCGATCCGACCCAGGTAGTGGCAATTAGAAGAACCCAAGGCACCCTCCAAAATATTGTCGCTAAAATTATCGCCCCTCAAACCCAAGAATCCTTTAAAATTGCCGCCGCTAAAAGAACCGTAGAGGAGGCAATTACTCGACGCAGTGAGTTAAAAGAAGACTTTGATAATGCCCTATCGACTCGGTTAGAAAAGTATGGTATTCTAGTTTTAGATACCAGTGTAGTAGATTTGAATTTTTCTCCAGAATTCGCTCGGGCCGTCGAAGATAAACAAATCGCGGAACAACGGGCCCAAAGAGCCGTTTATATCACCCAAGAAGCGGAACAACAGGCCCAAGCAGAAGTTAATCGCGCTAAAGGGAAAGCTGAGGCACAAAGACTATTAGCAGAAACTTTAAAAGAACAGGGGGGAGGATTAGTTTTACAGAAAGAAGCGATCGAAGCTTGGCGCGAAGGTGGGGCGCAAATGCCCCGGGTTTTAGTCATGGATGGAGCGGGAAAAAATAGCGTACCATTTTTATTTAATTATAGTGATTCTTTTCCAGAAAATACCCCCTAAATTCGGTTCTATTTAGCCTAATTATTTTCTCAAGATACAGCCTTTCCCATCAAGAGGAAGTGTAACCTAAATTTGGTATCGACGACCGGCGATCGGCTCCCCAAAAGCAAAACTTTGTACCTCACCATTAAGATAACTGTTATAAGTTTTGTTGAGAAATGTGTAGAGTTGGAGCCGACCCTTGACTGGAACCCAAGCTCTTGTGATAACTTGTAGAGGAGTTATCGACAAGACACCATCAGCTAGACGACCCTTCCAGTTTCTCTATGTTTCATCCTCACCAATCGGAAACCCGTGAAGATATCCGCGAGTATGTAGCTCAACTACAGCTTCACATGGCTTTACAAGCTCGTAATCTTGTGCCTAGTCTGACTAATACTAGAGATAGTCGCGAGAAACTGCTGCAGGATACCCAAGCAACCATCGAAAAAATCGTTTCCCGTCATTTCTAGTTGACCGATTTTACGGCGTTGTCAGATCAGAATAGGAAAGATGCCATGCAATCCTTGCTGCCCTTCGACGTAGCTCAGGGCAAGTCAAAGTAATTTCAGTTCCCATTTGACAACGCCCATTGTAGGGCTAATTCATGAATTAGCCCTACACCTATGACCTAGCTATATTCCACTGCATATGTAGCCTATACTCAACGGATTTAGTATTATACGTCTCTACCAATCACAGCAGCTGCAATGTAGGGGCGCAAAGTGGTCAGTGAGTTTATCGAACTGCTTGCGCCCATAATGTGACATTGTGAACATTTTTCAGCCAAGAGCCAAGAGAGGCTCTTTTTTTTCTGATATTGAGGGAATAAACCTGACTTCTTAACCATAAAAACGCAAAAAAACTGTATCATAAATAGCAGAAATAAAAAAAAAAAAAAATAAGATTGGTAAAGATGTAAAACATCTATTTAACTTTACTTAACTTAACTTTACAAAAGAGGCAAGTTTGCCAATGAAAGTCGCCATCGCACCGATTGTTTTATCCACTGCCAGTTTAGGGTTAATGTTGGGTGTGGCAGAAAACGCCCAAGCCGCCCTGATTCCTAACATCACTGCCTCAACAAATATGGGTAGTGCTTTCTCTACTAACATAGCCAATACCGTCAATGGTGCCGGGTTGCCCAGTAATACACCAAGTCTGACAGGATCTCATGCTGCGGCAACTGTGACTAATGCTTGGTTTGGAACTGCGCTCACTGGTAATATCACTTTCAATCTCAATGGCAGCTATAGTCTGGCTGGTTTTAGCTTCTGGAACTTTAACGCACAGAGGACTATCGGAATTAAGGGCGTGACTGTTCAATCCTCCACCAATGGGACAACTTTCACGACTATAGCGGGTGCTCCTACTCAGTTTGCTATCGCCGCAACTAATAATGCTGCTGTAAATCCAGAGACGTTCAGCTTTTCTTCTCCGGTTACAGCCTCTTTTGTCCGGTTTGTTGTTGCTAGTAACTGGGGTTCTACTAATGGTACTGGCTTCTCTGAGGTTCAATTTAATAGAACTCCTGATCAACCTCCTGGTCCTCAATCTGTTCCTGAATCCTCTTCCTTGCTTGCTTTGTTAGCCTTTGGTTTAGCGGGTGTTGGTTTAAGAAAAAGAATGTAATCTTTAGATGGTAGGTTGGTTAATTACCCTTAGCCCTCTTCTCCCCACTCCCCACTCTTCTTGAACAGGATTTAGTCTAGGATACCTGCTAGGAATAGAGAAAAATGATATTACTTTCGATCGCCCACTGGGTCAATTCCGTGCGATTATGAAGACCGGTTTTATGGAGCATATTCGACACATGACTTTCGATTGTCCGTTGACTAACATTGAGTTTTGCGGCGATTTCCCGATTAGCCATGCCCTGTGCGACCAATTGTACTACTTTTAACTCCGTTGGGGTTAATTCCACATTACCCGGAACCTGAAGAGGAGTGACATCCGGGGAATGGATGCGGGTGCTGCGTTTCAGCAACCGGCCCGCTTGTGTGAGGGAAGACTCCACCAGGGCCACTAATTCTTCCGGTTCAAAGGGTTTGACCATATAAAAATCGGCCCCGGCGGTTAAACCTGTCACCTTGTCCTGACTTTGATCCTTAGGGGAGAGAAAAATCACGGGAAGGCCACTAAAACGACTGTCCTGACGAATTTTTTCGAGGAAGGCATAACCGTCCATTTCCGGCATGATCAGATCACAGATAATCATATCGGGCATTTCCCTTGCCTTGGCAGTATTTGCCCCGCGTTCGAGGATTTCTAGGGCCTCCCGACCGTTTTCTGCGGTTGTCACCCTATAACCACGAAACTCTAGATAATCTTTTACCAAAAGTATTAAATTCGGGTCATCGTCGATTAATAAAAGTTGTTTATTGTCTTTGTTGGTCTCTTTCATGGGTATTTTCCGGGCTGCAGGGTTGGGGGAATGGAGACGGACAAAGGATCGACAGGCAAGAGGCAACAGGTAGTTAGATATGTGTAGTTAATTGTGTTTCAGTTAGTTTTAACGATGTTTTCCTCTATTGTTTCGGGTTCTCCTCCTGGACAGTTCCGAGAAATTGCCGGTAAATCGTGGCGAAGAAAAGCATATTCTGTGACGATTTGATTACCGATTAGGTGTTCTTGGATAATTCTTTCGATCGCTTCCTTATTGACCCTTCGATACCAGACTCCTTCCGGGTACACTAATAAAATCGGGCCTTGGCTACAAACCCGCAAACAGTTGGCTTTAGTGCGAAAAATACAGCCCGGACGGTCCGCCCTAGGGCGATCGAGTTCTAATTCACTTAACCGCTTCTTTAAATAATCCCACACTTCTAACCCTTCTTCCTTGTCACAACATTTTGGCTTAGTCTGATCGCAGCAGAGAAATAGATGACGCTGGATTTGGGCCAATCCCAACTTAGCCACATTTTCCCCCAAGATATCTCTAGTGTCCGCTTCTTCCATAAATTTTTTTTATCAACTAAACTCTTGACATTGAACAGAAAATGTGCATAGCCGACTAAACTCTCGGTTTGAGGATGTAACGATAGATAAGATAAACGATAGCGGCAAGGATTAAAGCACTTAAAACTGCGCTAACTAGCCGTAAAATCGCCGTTAAAATCGAAAGAGCCACAAAAACCCCCGCCACTGCCACGACTACCTGTGCCGGTGTGGACAGGCTGCCGTACCAAGTTTTCACTTTTTCGAGAGTGGCAGCGAAACTAACCCGGGTATCAACGGGGGAAAAATCGTCGGTTTCGATTTCCACTTCCACTTCCTCTGGGGTATATTTAGTATCGAACGGTTCGGGAGACTGCATAAACACTCAAGCTACTTAACACTTCATCCCTATTTTATCGATGATTGGGGTTAACAGGGGTTGAGACAGAATTAATGTAACAATGAGTTTATCAATAGCTAAACGACTGGAATCTATGAGCCTATCGACTCCCACCGTTACCGCCATCAATTATCCTGATGCTACCATCACTAGGGCCGAACGCGCCCTCTGTTGTTCTCCTTTCCGTCTCACCTTATTTGCGGCTATGCTGGAGCAAAGTGTATCACTTTTAAGCATTCCGGGTGCTGGGGGTTTAGAGAAAGGTTATACTTCCAGACTGCTGACGGAAGCAGCAGCGGAAAGCTATCTTCTCTGGTTGATTAAGGTGGGAATTTTGCGGCGAGAAGTAGATGGACAGGGGATAACCGATAGTTTTCGTCTCACTCCTTTGGGGAGAAAATTAATAGAAAAATGGCAACCCCAAGGGGACTTTTTCCCTCAACCCACTTTCTGGCAAAGATTTTTAAATACTCTGCAACGTTGGTTTTCTTTTTAATGCTGTTGGGAGTCAGTTATCAGTTATCAGTTATCAGTTATCAGTTATCAGTTATCAGTTATCAGTTATCAGTTATCAGTTAACTGAAAATACTCAATAAAAAAACTAGATGAAAGCAATTATGGTAGTGGGGACAACCTCCCACGCGGGTAAATCTTTTTTAACTGCGGCTTTATGTCGTTTATTCAACCGGAAAGGTTGGCAGGTAACACCCTTTAAAGGTCAGAATATGGCCCTTAATGCCTATGTTACCGCCAGAGGGGGAGAAATGGGTCACGCCCAAGCGGTGCAAGCATGGGCCGCGGGGACAATTCCCCGGGTAGAAATGAACCCAATTTTATTAAAACCCCAGGGAAATATGACCTCTCAGGTGATTATTAAAGGCCAGGCTGTTGGTGTCACCACAGCAGCGGATTATTATCAGAATTATTTTGAGCAAGGTTGGCAAGCAATTAAAGAATCTTTAGCTAAATTATCGGCAGAATTTGATCTAGTTGTCTGTGAAGGTGCGGGAAGTCCGGCGGAAATAAATCTCAAACATCGGGATTTAACTAATATGCGGGTGGCTAAATATCTCGATGCCGCTACTATTTTAGTGGTGGATATTGATCGCGGGGGGGCTTTTGCTCACGTCGTCGGTACGTTAGAATTATTAGAGCCGGAAGAAAGAGCTTTAATTAAAGGTATTGTGATCAATAAATTTCGCGGACAAAAATCCCTCTTAGATTCGGGGATTACTTGGCTAGAAGATTATACCAAAATTCCCGTGTTGGGAGTTCTTCCCTATAGTGATATCTTTTTAAGTGCCGAGGATTCTCTTAGTTTACTCGATCGCCCCGCCCAAAAACCCAAAGCTGAACTAAATATCAGTGTCATTCGTCTGCCTCATATCGCTAATTTTACTGATTTTGACCCTCTCTGTGGTGAAGCAACGGTTAATGTCCGTTATCTAGAATTACAGGAATCTTTAGGTGATCCCGATGGGGTAATTATCCCCGGCTCTAAAACCACTGTTGCTGATTTAATTGCTCTTAATCAAAGTGGTATGGCTAATCAATTACAAGCCTATCACCAAAGGGGAGGTATTATCTTTGGCATCTGTGGTGGGTTGCAAATGTTAGGGCGATTAATTCTGGATCCTGACCATCGAGAAGGTCCCGATAGTGAGGCAGCTGGCTTAAATTTACTGCCGTTAAAAACGGTAATTACTGCCGAAAAAATTACCCGTCAACGACAGGTTTTATCTAATTATCCCCAAGCTGGTTTACCAGTAACAGGATACGAAATTCACCAAGGAATAAGCCAATGGGAAAGTGAATCAGGTTATCAAAAAATGTTCGAGGAAGATGCTAGTCTAGGAATTGTCAGTGATTCTCTCTCAATTTGGGGCTGTTATTTACATGGTATCTTTGATAATGGTTCTTGGCGAAGAACTTGGCTAAATCATCTACGTCAGCGTCGCAGTTTATTATCTTTGCCGACGAGAATTGCTAACTATAGTGAACAAAGAGAAATAACCCTAGATAATATGGCTAATTTAGTGGAAGAACATTTAAATATTAAACCTATTTTTGCTCATTTGTAAGGAGAAATTATGACTATTTCAGTGCGTTTTTTACCCGATGATATCATCATAGAAGCGGAAACTGGAGAACTATTATTAGACGTGGCGAAAAAAGCAGGAATTGACATTCCTACCGGCTGTTTAATGGGTTCCTGTCACGCCTGTGAAGTAGAATTAGATGATGGTACTCAAATTTGTAGTTGTATTACCGGTATCCCTGGCGATCGAGATTCTTTAACCGTTCATTTATACTCCGATCCGCTTTGGTAGTTGTTCAGGTTTTCTGATAACAGAAGTCAGCTATTAATGTTAAGTTTACGAATTCTAACTAGGAGAATAATGGCTCGGAGACTTCTCGTCTAAGGGAAGGTTTTTGATTTTTGCAAGATGTCCATTGATGATAGTATATGCAATATATTGATAAAATAATATAATACATCGTATCAATGGGATGTGACAATAAATTTCACTAAACCCTTGACAAAAGTTACTTTCTGTATTACCTTTCGACAGTAGTGGTGCTGCCACGCAAAATACTTACATATTAACTATTTTAGAATATGTCAGATTATTATCATTATCAAAATTCTTGCTGTGGGACTGCCCACGCTTATTTGCTACCTTCTCTAAGTCAGATTTTTGCCGATCTTGCTCCTCCTGAAAAGCGTATTTTTGATCTCGGTTGTGGCAACGGTTCGATCGCTAATTGGTTATCAGAAAAAGGATTTCAAGTCAGTGGCTGCGATCCTTCCGAATCGGGGATAGCAGAGGCAAAAAAAGCCTATCCTGAACTTGATCTATACGTTGGCTCCGCCTATGATGATCTGGCTAGTAAATTTGGTACTTTTCCGCTGCTAATTAGTTTGGAAGTGGTAGAACACGTCTATGCCCCGCGCGATTACGCTAAGACCGTTTATAATCTGCTGCAACCGGGAGGATATGCGCTGATATCCACTCCCTATCATGGTTATCTCAAAAATTTAGCCCTAGCGGCTACGGGTAAGATGGACGAGCATTTTACCGCTCTTTGGGATCACGGACATATTAAATTTTGGTCGGTCAAAACTATCACACAACTGTTAACAGAAGCTAATTTATCGTTAGAGAAAGTCTATCGTATTGGTCGTATTGCTCCCTTAGCGAAGACGATGATTATTCTCGCTCGTCGGGGTCAATAAATCATACTAAATCCTGTTCAAAAGGTATAGGAGAGGTGGGATCAGGGAATTTGAGCATTTGTACTAAAATTCCCAATACGCAGTTTAAATACAGTACAGCTTAGTCAAACTTGGGAACAATCCAAGCCGCTATAATAGCCAATAAGACAACAATTTCTAGGACTTTATATAAGTTAAGAGATTGTAGCCACTGCAAAGTATTAGCTAGACGCAAATTTAACCGCCATTGACGTAATTGAGATAACCATAATTTCGGATTATCTTGTTCACGAAAACGCCATTTAAGAATAGATAATAATAGGGGAATCCCTCCCACTTTAGCAGTCATGAGTAGGTGCAGGATCAGAACTACCGCCATAATTAACCAACTGAGCAAATGAGCATAATACCAAAAGTGATTTAATTCCCCTTCCGGTAGCCATTCGGAATCCATCATCCGCCCACTATACAAAGCAAAAGTTAGGGCAAAAAGAGTCAAAGTATTAACTAAACGATGGAGACTATACCACCAAATCGGCTTACCAAATTGGGTTAATTTGTTAAGAGAATCACTTTGAATTAATCTTTTGTTGCCCCGACGAAAAGCATAGATAGCAAAAACGGGAAAGATAATCAGAGTATAGAGGCCAAAAGTGCCATGAATACTTTCAATTTCTCGATATTCTGGTAAAGGCAGTTTTAACCAACGACCGTCAAAAGTATCATAGGTCCAATAGGCCGTAACCATGGCGGCAATGAGGGCAATTCCCGTGAATCCGTGCAGAATTCGCAGTAAAAGAGGTTGATAAGGTTGATTAGTTTTCATGAACTCGATCGATACAATGGGGGATGTAAACTTGCCCAGATACTATGTTAACTAATCCTTGGCTCGTCGCTATTCTTCTCAATACCGTCCTCCTCGGAATCGCTGCAATTGCCCCAAAAAAGCTCTTAACTCGGATGGGTTATCTCCATGCTTGGGTTTTAGGGGTAATTGTCTGGGGAAGCTTGGGATGGCGCGGTTATCTGATTGTTTTATTCTATTTCCTCGTCGGTTCTACCGTCACCCGCATCGGTTTAGCGCGCAAGGAAGCGGAGGGAATTGCCGAAAAAAGATCGGGGGTGCGCGGTCCAGAAAATGTCTGGGGTTCCGCTTTAGCGGGGGCAATTTGCGCTATCCTAAGTCTTTTTGCCGCTTCTCCCTGGGATTACCTGTTAATACTCGCTTATGTGGCTAGTTTTAGCACTAAATTAGCCGATACTACTGCCAGTGAGGTGGGCAAAGCTTACGGTAAAACTACTTATCTAATCACTAATTTTAAATCCGTCCCCCGGGGAACGGAAGGGGCTGTTAGTTTAGAGGGAACGCTCGCCGGTTTGCTGGCAGCCACGGCTATTTCCCTGTTAGCATGGGGTATCGGTGCGATCGATCTTCTTGGTGTGTTATGGTGCGTAATTGCGGCCTTTATCGCTACCAATATCGAAAGTCTCATCGGTGCTACTCTACAAACTCGCTTTCTGTGGTTAACTAATGAATTGGTCAATGTGATCAATACGGTTATCGGTGCGATCGTGGCTATACTGTTAAGCTTGCTCTGGTCTTTCAGCTAAAATTAAGTGACTAAAGAAATATCTATGCTAAAGTGGCGTTTTTGTGCATTTTCCCTGCTTTTACTGCTAATTACTGCCTGTGGGACGGAAAATCAACCCAATTCTGGTTCTACCACCGCAGGTAGTCCCGATGCTGGCCGCTTGCCAACGGTGAAAAATCGCGGTAAGTTAATTTGTGGCATTAACGGAGAAGTGCCGGGGTTCAGCTTTGTTAATGAAAAAGGCGAATATTCCGGCTTAGATGTGCAAATTTGCCGAGCTATTGCGGCGGCTCTCTTTAATGATCCCTCCAAAGTCGAATATCGTAAACTTAGCCCCCAAGAGAGATTTACTGCCGTACAGACGGGAGAAGTGGATATTCTCAGTCGCAACACCACCTGGACGATTAACCGGGATACCGCTCTGGGGATGGAGTTTATCACCCCGGTTTTCTATGATGGTCAGGGAATTATGGCCACGAAAGCCAGCAATGTTAAGAAATTAGAAGATTTAAGCGGAAAGTCCATTTGTGTGCTATCGGGAACCACCACAGAACAAAATCTGGCCGATGCCATGGCAAAAGCGGCAGTGCAAGGCTATAAACCGATCGTTTCCGATGATGTGGAGGCTTTATATACAGCTTATCAGGCGGGGCGCTGTCAGGCTGTCACCTCCGATCGCTCCCAATTGGTGGCCCGGCGCTCGGTTTTTCCCCGACCGCAGGATCATCAATTATTAGAAGTGGTAATATCTAAGGAACCCTTGGCCCCGGCCGTGGCCGATGGTGATCCCCCTTGGTCGAATGCCGTCCGCTCGATCGTTTTTAGTTTAATTCAAGGGGAAGAATTTGGGATTAACTCGAAAAATATTGCCACTTTTGCCGATAGCAAAGACCCCAGTATTCGGCGCTTTTTGGGTATCGATGAGAAGTTAGGTGAAGATATGGGTTTACCCAATGATTTTGCCCAAAGAGTCTTAAAACAGGTGGGTAATTACGGTGAAATTTATGATCGTGAAATCGGTAAACCCCTACAACTCGATCGAGGTTTAAATAATCTTTGGACAAAGGGGGGTTTATTATATTCTCCTCCTTTTCGTTAGTTTTAAGATTGTGTTTCCTGACGGGGAATATAGACCCCTATGGCCGCTGGAATAACTCGAAACATGGCGGGAGTAGTGCTAGTAATTTCGCCATCGGTGTTAATACTATGGGGTTTACGAGTCTGAATTTGAATTTCTTTCCCCTTAAGAGTTCTCACCCAAGATAATAAACCCTGTTGTCCTCGCGGTAATGTCCATAAAAGCGGGAAAATTTGCCACCAGTGTTCAATTTCTAGGCTATAT
>NZ_JAPZSO010000155.1:0-15986 GCF_027531715.1 Microcystis sp. LE19-8.1F
CAAAAGTCAAAAGGGAAGAAAAATATGTGTACCTCACTAGCTTATAGCGGTGTGCAGTCGTATTAGGTACAGTGTCACAAGCTATAAACCATGCTAGGCAAAGCTTGGTCTGTATCTCACTCAAGCGCTTACCGCTATATCAGTTATTACCGTTAAGTTTCCGACTCCTGAATTCTGACTCCTTTGTCTTTTTTTACTTTTTACTTTCAAGATTATGTTTGGATTAGGTTGGCCAGAAATAGTAATTATTACCGTGGTTGTTGTCCTGATATTTGGACCGAAAAAAATACCCGAATTTGGGGCAGCTTTGGGGAAAACTTTACGGGGATTTAAAGAAGAAATCAATAAAGATGATCAAGAAAGTGAAGACAGTGACGAGAAGATGAGATAAATTTCCCTCTTGACTAAGTTGGTAGAGCAAGTTTCTTTGTTCTATGTTAAGATGTTGAGGGCTTCGTTTTTGGGTCTGATTTGTTGTTGTTAATGATCAGACAGTACCTGATGAGCCTTTCTCTGTCAACTCTTGAGGTTGATGCGTTTCATTTTTGAATTGGCGATGGATAATTCTTGACAAATGAGGTTAAATTTATCTTCAAGAGGTTAGGGAATGGGCTTAACAAAAATTAACTTGATCAGGGTTGACAAACTTTCCTTGAACCACTTCATCAATGAAGTAGTCGTGCAGAATTTTGCTATTTTTGAGAGAGGCACTCTGGCACGGGGCAGCTTTTTACGCCATTCCCCATCTCCTAATCCCTGACTGATGACTGATAACAGAAAAATGGCGTTGTCAGATCAGAAATTGAAAGATGCAATGCAATCCTTGCTACCCTTCGACTTGGCTCAGGGCAAGTCAAAGTAATTTCAGTTCCGGGCTGATTCGGAGCATCTTTCAATTTGACAACGCCTATTGTAGGGCTAATTCCGGAATTAGCCCTACACCTATTACCTAGCTATATTCCACTGCTAAATCGAGCGACCCCTTCGACTTGGCTCAGGGCAAGTCTTGTTCCCCACTTAAGCCCAACTATCGGCACTATTCGTTCATTAAACACTAATTGAAAGATGCCATGCAATCCTTGCTACCCTTCGACTTGGCTCAGGGCAAGTCAAAGTAATTTCAGTTCCGGGCTGATTCGGAGCATCTTTCAATTTGACAACGCCGAAAAATCCCCTATCCCCCAATAACTAAAGGAAAGATAAAGTTATCGATCGCCCTCCGGAGCCAGTGTCAGAATAAAAGCAGGGAGATGACCAAGGAAAACCCATAACTCTCCATCTCTTTCCCGTCATCGCCCCTAAAATTTATTTGGTTCAGATTTATGCAAACTGCCAATCCTCGTCAAACGGAGAAAAAAGAGCATCCCAGTGGCGATAAACGCTTCAAAGTCCTCGACATCACCATGAAGCGGGCAGGATATAATCAATCAGCCCTGATTGAAGTCCTGCACAAGGCCCAAGAAGCTTTCGGATTCCTAGAAGAAGATGTTCTCCTCTACGTTGCCCGGGCGCTAAAACTGCCCCTCAGTCGCGTCTATGGGGTAGCAACCTTCTACCATCTCTTTTCCCTGAAACCGGCGGGAAAACACACCTGTATCATCTGTATGGGGACTGCTTGTTATGTCAAAGGCAGCGGCAAAATCCTCGAAGACATCGAAAACGCCTTTGATGTCAAAGTGGGAGAAACCACCGCCGATGGAGAAATTTCCCTAGTGTCGGCCCGTTGTATCGGGGCCTGTGGGATTGCGCCGGCCGTGGTCTTCGATGGAGTCGTGGCCCCTAAACAAGATTCGGAAACTGTCTTAGCAAAACTACAGAGTTTCTCCCAGTAATTTTTCACTCTAGTGGATTGAGAAGAATATGGACTTACAAGAATTATTGGCAGTGGCCGAGAAGGAAAAAGCTAGACAAAAAAGCATCCGGGTGCATTGTTGCACTTCCACCGGTTGCCAAGCTGCTAACTCCCTCCAAATCGAAAAAAACCTCGCCACTGCCGTCAAAGAAGCAGACCTAGGGGATAAAGTCGAAGTGGTGGGGGTCGGTTGTATGGGTTTTTGTGGTCGCGGTCCGTTGGTGGAAGTGGATCCCCAGGACCTCTTATACGAAGAAGTCACCCCGGAAAGTGCGGCCAGCATTATTGCAGCCTTAAACGGCGGCAAAACCGAGGTGCAATTAGGGGACTCAAAACATCCCTTTTTCTCCCATCAAGTCAAAATTGTCCGGGAAAATAGCGGTAAAATCGATCCCGATCGCATTGAGGAATATATCGCCGTCGGGGGTTATCAATCTCTCTACAAGGCCCTCTACGAGATGACTCCGGCCCAGGTGGTGGAGGAAATCACCCAAAGCGGTTTGCGTGGCCGGGGCGGTGCCGGTTATCCCACCGGTTTAAAATGGGCGACGGTGGCTAAACAACCGGGTAAACAAAAATACGTTATCTGTAATGCCGATGAAGGGGATCCCGGGGCGTTTATGGACCGCAGTGTTTTGGAAAGTGACCCCCATTTAGTCCTGGAAGGAATGGCGATCGCTGCCTATGCCGTGGGGGCCGATCATGGTTATATCTATGTTAGGGCTGAATATCCCCTAGCGATCGATCGTCTGCAAAAAGCGATTAATCAGGCCAAAAAATTCGGTTTAATGGGTTCCCAAGTATTCGAGTCCACTTTCGATTTTAAGCTGGATATCCGCATCGGGGCGGGAGCTTTTGTCTGTGGAGAGGAAACCGCTCTCATCCATTCCATCGAAGGCGGCCGCGGCACTCCCCGCACCCGTCCCCCCTATCCGGCCCAATCGGGCCTCGATGGTTGTCCCACCCTGATTAATAACGTCGAGTCCTACGCTAATATCGCCGCTATTATCCGCGAGGGGGCCGCTTGGTACGCCAATATCGGTACTGCCAGCAGTAAAGGCACAAAAATCTTCGCTTTAACGGGAAAAATCCGCAATAATGGGCTGATTGAAGTGCCGATGGGTATTACTCTCCGGGAAATTGTCGAGGAGATGGGGGGTGGTATTCCCGATGGTCAGGTGAAAGCGGTACAAACCGGCGGCCCCTCTGGGGGTTGTATTCCCGCTAATTTACTCGATACTCCCGTAGATTACGAATCCTTAGCCAAACTCGGTTCGATGATGGGATCTGGGGGGATGGTGGTCATGGATGATACCACCAGTATGGTGGAAGTGGCGAAATTCTATATGGAATTCTGTCGCGAGGAGTCCTGTGGTAAATGTATCCCCTGTCGCACGGGAACAGTACAAATGTTTGAATTATTGGCCAAAATTATCGCTCGAAAGGCCGATATTCACGACCTCGAAAACCTAGAACATCTCTGTCAAATGGTCAAGGAAACCAGTCTTTGCGGTCTTGGTCAAAGCGCTCCCAATCCGATTTTAAGTACCCTAAAGTATTTTAAGGAGGAATATCTGGCTCTGTTAGAGGAAATCAAGCACCCCGTCTCTGTTTGAGAATAACTCGATCGAGGTTCAAGAA
Organism: Microcystis sp. LE19-8.1F; assembly: GCF_027531715.1. Lineage (NCBI taxonomy): Bacteria > Bacillati > Cyanobacteriota > Cyanophyceae > Chroococcales > Microcystaceae > Microcystis > Microcystis sp. LE19-8.1F. The sequence goes on from NZ_JAPZSO010000155.1 coordinate 3,494, forward strand.
TGTTCGGCCTCGATCAATTTCTTCAGTTACGCGAAGTCTGGTGGGCTGCCGGGTTATCTTGGAGGGAGTTAGCAGTAGTCTCAGGAGACAATAGATTATGACTTGGCGCGGCTCAACCGATACAAAAGATCGCATTTTTGCAGCTTTAGTATATCTTTTACCCTTATATTCGGCTTTTGCCTTCGGTATCTTTATCTTTCAGCAAATCCCTTTCTTAGGAGCGGCCTTAGTAATAGTTTTAGCTCCCTTAGCTTTTCTCTATAGTTCTCTGGGAAGCTTTGGCAGTTTAATTATCTTTTTCGTCCTCTTTTTCGCCGTGGTACGCAATCCCCGCATCAGTCATTTTATCCGGTTTAACACCATGCAGGCGATTTTAATCGATATTTTGGTGTATTTATTGGGATTGGTCTTAGGTTTCGTCGCTAGGGGTTTAGGGGCGAATTTAGTGGTAGAAACTCTTTTTAACGTCGTCTTTTTGGGAGCATTTGCCGCCTGTGTTTACAGCATTATACAGTCGGTTATCGGCAAATACGCCGATATTCCCACAATTTCCGATGCGGCCTATTCCCAGGTGGGAGGTTAGGTCAGCTTGAGTTTGTTCCCTTTTTCGGCTACAGTCTCTCCAGAATCAATGCGTTCGCTGCCAGGCCACATCTATGAGTCCATTTAAACAGACCCTACGGGAACTCAACGCTCAGAAGGGGAAAATAGCCGCTTCTGTGGGCAGAAAAACGCCTAAACGGGTTAATCGTTGGTTTAAATGGCTTTCTCCCGGTCTTTTTGTCAAACGCTGGCTTTTAATCAGTTTAAGCGGCGTTTTTCTCACCTCCTTCGGTTTGGCTATTTGGGTAAAATTAACCCCGGTTAATCGCTTTTTAGAGTTTGTTTCCCAAGCATTAGAAACGATCGCCCGTTTGGTCCCCAATTCTGTTTCCGGGCCGCTGGCGGTTTTGTTGGGTGTCTTTTTGTTATTCTGGGGTCAGAGTCGCACCGTCGAAACGATTACAGAAGCACTACAACCGGACGCATCGGAGGAATTAGTCGATCGCCTACGGGCCCATCGTCGTCTCCATCGCGGCCCGAAAATTGTGGCGATCGGTGGCGGTACGGGTTTATCGACGCTTTTACGCGGTTTAAAACAGTATAGTTCCAATATCACCGCTATTGTCACCGTAGCTGATGATGGCGGTTCTTCGGGCCGATTACGCCGGGAAATGGGCATTTTACCCCCGGGGGATATTCGCAATTGTATCGCCGCTTTAGCCGATGAGGAAAAGTTATTAACGGAATTGTTTCAATATCGCTTTCATGCCGGGGATGGTTTATCGGGCCACAGTTTTGGTAATTTATTTATCAGCGCTATGACCGAGATTACCGGCGATCTGGAACAGGCGATCGATGCTAGTGCCAAAGTTTTGGCGATTCGTGGGAAAGTTCTACCTGCTACCCTTACCGATGTTAGTCTCTGGGCTAAGTTAGCCGATGGGCGCATTATTGAGGGAGAATCGAAGATAACCGAAGCTATGGGGCAAATTCGTCAGATTGGCTGTCATCCTGCCGATCCGGTAGCTTTACCGGCTGCTTTAGCGGCGATCAAGGAGGCAGATTATATTATTATCGGGCCGGGTAGTCTTTATACCAGTATTATCCCTAATTTGTTGGTTCCCGCCATTCGTCAGGCCCTAGCACAGGTGACAGTCCCCCGCGTCTATGTTTGTAATATTATGACCCAGCCGGGGGAAACGGATAATTATTCGGTGGCTGATCATATTCGGGCGATCGAAAAAGTCTGCGAGGAACGCATCTTTGATGCGGTTTTAGCCCAAAGAACTGCACCATCACCCCAATCCCTACAATTATACGCCCAAGAGCATAGTCATCCTGTGTTTTTAGATCGCGAGGAAGTGGGAAAAATGGGTTATCGCATTGTTTTAGCGAATGTAATGGCAGAAGATGAAGTTACTGCCAAAGTTAGTCATGATCCCCAACGTTTAGCCCGAGTTTTATGGCGCTGGTATGCTAAAAAGTGAAACAATGCCCACTTTTTTATTCCCCTTACGGCAGTTATCTTAATGGTGAGAGTCGTCAGTTATCAGTTATCAGTTAAGTAGTCGTGCAAAATTAATTTCCTAGTGAAGATAGGCAAGAGGCACTCTTGCAAGAGGCAAGAGGTGGTTAGATATGTGTAATTAATTTTGCTTAGGTACTTATCAGTTATCAGATTTGAGTTTTTAGTTGTGAGTTTTCAGTTCACTGTTTACTGTTTACTGTTCAATGAAAATGCTCCCCACACCCCACACCCCACACCCCACACCCCTCTCCTATACCTTTTAAAATTAATTCTTTCCTGGTGCGCCATGGTGGGCTGCACCGAGGTATAATTCCCCTACTTTCGGGTTATTGAGTAAATCTTGACCCGATCCCTGAAAACGATCTTGACCACTTTCTAAAACATAACCTCGATCGGACATCATTAGGGCTTTTTTGGCATTCTGTTCCACTAAAATAATGGCAGTTCCCCTCTGATTAATCGCTTTTATCTGTTCAAAAACGCTGGTTACTAAGATAGGAGATAAAGCTGCCGAAGGTTCATCGAGAATTAATAATTCCGGCTCCAACATCAGCGCTCTTCCCATGGCTAACATCTGTCTTTCTCCTCCGGATAAAGTGCCAGCTTTCTGACGACGGCGCTCAAGCAAACGGGGAAACATGGCATAAATACGCTTTTTTAGCGGTTTAATCGCTTCTTTACTGGTAAAAGCCCCCATTTCCAGATTTTCCTCGATGCTCAGGGATGGAAAAACATTAGCAATTTGGGGAACATAACCCATACCGAGGGGAACGATTTGATTAGATTTCCAACCAGTGATATTTTTTCCCTTAAAAGTGATAGTTCCAGCACTGGGTTTTAATAAACCAAAAATCGTCTTAGCGAGGGTAGATTTTCCCGCACCATTGGGACCGATAACCGTGACTAATTCCCCCGGTGCAATGCGAAAGTTAACCCCTTGCAATATGTATAAATCCTGCACATAACCAGCATAAACTTGTTCAACTTCTAAAAGATAATCCATAATAAGGTAAAAAGGAGATAGGAGAGAGTAATATGAATTATGAACTATGAATTGGGGAGCATTTTCAGTGAACAGTAATCACTGATCAGTAAACAGTGAAAAGACAGTAGGAAACTGCTATTTAATACTGCTCACTTAATACATACTGCTCACTTAAAACTTACATCTGATAACTGATAACTGATAACTGATAAATTAGGGAGTTTTTTGTAAATCGGGACGTTCTTGTGGCAGAATTGCACCTTCGACGGGACATACTTGTAGACAGATACCACAGTCGATACAAGTGGCAAAATCAATCCAATACCAATCGGTTCCTTTAACATTTTTACCCGGTCCGGGATGGATGCAAGCAACGGGACAAGCGGAAACGCAATCGGCAACCCCTTCACAAATTCCAGTGACGATCGAATGTGGCACAGTGTTTTCTCCTCTAATTCTTAACATTACTTTACCACTTTTAGGCGCTGCCGTGCCAAGATCGGATCGTTGTTAGGAAACTTTCCCTTAATTCCCTAAAATATTGGGAGTTTTTTCTTGATCTTAGCAAGAAGTAAAATAGGAGTCTTCCACAGGGTTTTTACTATTCCCTTACGGGAAGACAAATAGTTGATTTCTTCCTGTAATTTCTGATTATTTGTCTGGAGATTCTTATTATTTTCTAATTCTTTTAGGTATATTTCCATACCTTGCATAGTACGATAATCTTGCTGTTGTTTGAGATACATCATCTGTTGTGATTCCTGTAATTTTCTTAACTCTAACCAGACTTGATTTTGGCTTAATTCCTTAGTTTCACTGAGCGCATACCAGAGAAAATTAGTGATTTCTTCAGCTATTTTTTGATTAACTTCAAAAAGCTCGATAATATCAATTTGTTCGGGGGAAATTTGGGGGTATAACTTTCTTAAAGCTTGGGCGATATCAGAGGAAAAAGCGATGATTCTAGAAGCGGACAAAATTGCATAGTGTTTTTCTAAATCTACCGGTAACTTGCCGTTTTCTTCTGGGGATTCATAAGCAAGAAAAAGTAGAGAAGGAGTGGTTAAGGGACTGGTATAAAAAGTGGAAATAAATAAATTAGCCTGTAGGCGATCGCAAATAGCTTGAATTTTTCTGGCATCCTTTCCCGTACAATTATAATCGTAGGATTCTGCAGGCCAATATTTAAATTCTTCCCATCTTGGTGCGCTGTTATTTCTATCTAAAATAACAATGTGTTGACTAAATTCTAATTGACTCCAATGCTCTAGAATTGAAGACCAAACCCTGGCTAATTTTCGTTGCTCAAGTTGAAAAATCACGCCATCAATAACAATAATTGGGCATCTCTTCTGGGAGATAGCTTGCATTGTTTGTAATTTTTCTCGCTCATCCTTAGTTAAAATTGTCCCTAAATCTTCCATCTTAACTGGATTGGGTTTAACTTCTAGATCCTTAATGTCAGGGTGAGGAATTTCATAGATTTTACACACTTGATAATGTTCTTGTAATGCTTGACCATTACTGCCATGTTCTAAGCCTTGGAGATTTAAATAATATAACCCTAAAATCTCAGGAATCAAAGCCATTTTTTCCCCTTGACTGCCGATTCTTAACCAAAATTCGTAATCACCAGCACAGCAAAATTTTTCCTGAAAATAACCATATTTATCGTGCAGCGTTTTTCGCCACATTGGTTGAGAACCCACACAACAACCTTGACGCATCTGTTGATAGGAGTAATTTGGCCAATTCCAATGTTTTAAAGCTGGGGTGGTGGCAAAAGTATCATTTTTAATGGTGGTAATTAATTGATCGGCATAAACTAAACTAATCTCTCTATTATTATCTAGATAATTAGCCATAATTTCCAGAGCATTGAAACAGTGACGATCATCAGTGTTCCCATTGGTGATATAGGAACCCCTAGCTAGTTTAATAGCGCGATTCCAAGCGCGGTAGAGGGTTTCTCGTTCTTTAGTTCTTTGGTAAATAATATTAGGATAGTTTTCTTGAAACTCTTGGATAATCTCCCCTTCATTCTCCGGAGAAGCACTATCGATAATAATAATTTCTACTTCTCCCTTTTCATAAAGAGTTTGAGCCACCAAATCCTCTAGACAACCCTGGATAAACTCCGCTGATTTATAGGTAGAAACAATGACAGAAACTTTGATCCTCTGCACTGGTATAGAGTTATTAAAACTAGGATTCATCAGCTTATCTTATCGCAATTCAGAACAGGGAAATTTTTTGAAATTCGGGAGAGTAAGATTTTAAGAATCTATATTTGATCGGGAGAATTGTCAAGATACTATCGACTCTTATTGGAGATACCAGTTTATTTACCTTTTGCTTGTGACTTGACATAATAAAAAACTATAATGGAAAGGCTGTGGAAAATGAGCAACGATGACCGTATCTTCCTCCCTAGACTGGCTAACCCGTGGAACCAGTGATTTATTCCCCCATCAACCCGACTCCCAAGAGCCTAGGGAAAATTTAACCCAACTACTGCAAACTACCGATCGCCCTTTAAGAATTAAACTAGGTATTGACCCCACCGGCAGCGATATTCACCTAGGTCATAGTATCCCTTTTCGGAAACTGCGTGCTTTCCAGGATGCCGGTCATGTAGCAGTGGTGATTATTGGCGATTTTACCGCTAGAATCGGCGATCCGACGGGAAAATCGGAAGTTAGAAAACAATTAACCATCGAAGAAGTGAGAGCCAATGCCGAGAATTATCTGGCACAATTACGCCCAATTTTAGATTTTAACACCCCTAATCGCCTAGAAATTCGCTATAACTCGGAATGGTTGGGGAAATTAGACCTCTCGCAAATTCTCGAACTCCTCTCCACCATGACCGTCGGGCAAATGTTGGCAAAAGAAGGCTTTTCCGAACGCTACGACCGGGAAACCCCGATTTTTCTCCATGAATTTCTCTATCCCTTAATGCAGGGTTATGATTCCGTAGCTGTCGAGGCCGATGTCGAATTGGGAGGAACCGATCAAAAATTTAATATTGCCGTCGGTCGTGATTTGCAGAAATATTTCGGCAAAAAACCGCAATTCGGGCTACTTTTACCGATTTTAATCGGAACCGATGGCAGTCAAAAAATGTCCAAATCCCTGAATAATTATGTGGGATTGCGGGAATCGGCCCTGTCCATGTACTCGAAACTGGAAAAAACCCCCGACGCTTTGTTAAAAGATTATTACGAACTATTGACAAATTTGCCATTAGATGCTATGCCGAGCAATCCGCGAGAGGCACAAAAACAACTGGCGATCGAGGTAGTTGCCCAGTTTCACGGGGAAGAGGAGGCATTAAAAGCACAAAAAACGGCGCAGGAGATAGTTCTACAGGGAAATACAGAGGCTGCGGCTTCTGTACCCGAATTTTCCCTCGCGGCGGTCACTTTTCCCCTGAAATTATTCTATCTTCTCTCGGCCACCGGCTTGTGTAAAAGTAGCGGCGAAGGGAGAAGACAAATTCAGGGGGGCGCGGTGAGGATCGATAGCGAGAAAATCACCGATGTGGACAAAAGTTTTGAGACAGCCGAAGCTTTAACGGGAAAAGTCCTACAGGTGGGCAAAAATAAATTTATTCGCTTTGTAGCTTAAATAAGCGAAAAAGTCCCTATTCGGCGGCTTTTTCCAGGATTTCTAATTCAAAATCTCGAAAATGGGCTTTAAACTTTTTACTGAACTCGACGAGGACGGGTAGGTTGGCGCTAACCGGTCTGCCACGCCATTCGGTGACAAACGCTTTCACCTCTCCCTCTAGTCCTTTCACGTCAAAAGGCTCTGATTTGTGTTCAGGATGATGATAAACCACCACGGACTCAATTACACGAACTTGATCGCCAACTTTCATAAACTCTCTAGCGAAGACAAACGCCTATTGTATCTTTGAAAACAATCTTATCATTGTACGCGATATCAGTGATCAGTAAACAGTGATCAGCTTCTGAAGGCAAGAGGCAACAGGCTTCGGCCGTGAGCTCAGCCGAACGGCAAGAGGCAAAAGACACAAGCAAACAAGGTCATTAAACCTAAATAAAGCTTTGCGGGATCGAGGGTGACAACATATACAATGATTGGGGTTTATCCTCAAGCAAACCTAAGCCTATGCCACGCCGTGATGACTTACAGAAAATCCTAATCTTGGGCGCTGGCCCAATTGTCATCGGACAAGCCTGTGAATTCGACTATTCGGGAACTCAAGCCTGTAAAGCCCTACGAGAAGAAGGTTATGAGGTAATTTTAGTCAATTCTAACCCCGCCTCGATCATGACCGATCCAGAAATGGCCGATCGCACCTACATTGAACCAATTCTGCCGGAAATTGTCGAGAAAATTATCGCCAAAGAACGTCCTGATGCGATTCTACCGACTATGGGCGGTCAAACTGCCCTAAATACCGCCGTCGCTTTGGCCAAAAGCGGCGTTTTAGAAAAATATAACGTGGAACTGATCGGGGCAAAACTTCCCGCTATTGAAAAAGCCGAAGATAGGGAACTATTCAAAAAAGCAATGGAAAAAATCGGTGTTCCCGTCTGTCCTTCGGGGATTGCCAACAATTTAGAAGAAGCAAAAGCGATCGCCCATCAGATCGGTTCCTATCCTCTCATTATCAGGCCAGCCTTCACTTTAGGAGGAACGGGGGGCGGTATTGCCTATAACCAAGAAGAATTTGAACCGATGGCCCAGTATGGGCTAGATTGTTCGCCTACATCGCAAATTCTCGTCGAAAAATCCCTAATTGGCTGGAAAGAATACGAATTAGAGGTAATGCGCGATCTAGCCGATAACGTGGTGATCATCTGTTCGATCGAAAACTTTGACCCGATGGGAGTCCATACCGGCGACTCGATTACGGTTGCGCCCGCCCAAACCCTAACCGATAAAGAATACCAACGCCTCCGGGACTATTCTAAGGCAATTATTCGGGAAATTGGCGTAGAAACCGGCGGATCAAACATCCAATTCTCCGTTAATCCCACTAACGGCGACGTAATCGTGATTGAGATGAATCCCCGGGTTTCCCGTTCTTCGGCCCTGGCATCAAAAGCCACGGGATTCCCGATCGCTAAATTTGCCGCTAAACTAGCCGTAGGCTACACTTTAGACGAAATTCCCAACGATATCACCAAAAAAACCCCGGCTTCCTTTGAACCGACTATCGATTACGTCGTCACCAAAATTCCTCGCTTTGCCTTCGAGAAATTCCCCGGCTCCCAACCGATTCTAACCACCCAGATGAAATCCGTCGGGGAAGCCATGGCTATCGGTCGAACTTTCCAAGAATCCTTTCAAAAAGCGCTTCGCTCCCTAGAAACGGGACGTTTTGGCTTTGGTTGCGATAAAGTCGAAACTCTCCCCCCTCTCTCGGAAGTCCGGGCCGGTTTGCGGACACCTAACCCCGAACGAGTTTATAGTATCTATCATGCTTTTAAATTGGGCATGAATGGGTCGGAAATCCACGAACTAACCGGGATTGATCCCTGGTTCCTCGATAAATTGGCCGATTTGATGGAAACCGAGAAGTTTCTCAAACGAACTCCCCTGAAAAGTCTCAGCAAAGAGGACCTATTCGCCATTAAACAACAGGGGTTTAGCGATCGCCAAATCGCCTTCGCCACCAACAGCAGCGAGGACGAAGTGAGAAGTTATCGCAAGGGTTTAGGTATTGTTCCCGTTTATAAAATGGTGGATACCTGCGCGGCGGAATTTGAGGCTCTGACACCCTACTATTATTCCACCTACGAACAGGTAGAATCGGAAGTTTTACCCTCCGATAAACGCAAAGTGATGATCCTCGGTGGTGGTCCCAATCGCATCGGCCAGGGGATAGAATTTGACTACTGTTGTTGTCATGCCGCTTTTTCCCTCAGTCAAGCCGGTTTTGAGACGATTATGGTTAACTCTAACCCGGAAACTGTCTCCACCGATTACGATACCAGCGATCGCCTTTACTTTGAACCCCTGACTAAAGAAGATGTCTTAAATATCATCGAAGCGGAACAACCAGAGGGTTTAATTATTCAATTCGGTGGGCAAACTCCCTTAAAACTGGCGGTTCCCCTGCAAAAATATTTAGAATCGCCTAATTGTCCCGTAAATACCAAAATTTGGGGAACTTCACCCGATTCGATCGATGCCGCCGAAGATCGAGAACGGTTTGAAAAAATCCTCCGAGAATTAGATATCCGACAACCCCCCAACGGTATTGCCCGCAATTTCCAAGAATCCCAAGCGGTGGCTCAACGCATCGGTTATCCTGTAGTAGTACGTCCGTCCTACGTTTTGGGCGGTCGGGCGATGGAAATAGTCTATTCCGATAGCGAATTGGAACGCTATATGAAGTACGCGGTACAGATAGAACCGGATCACCCGATTTTAATCGATAAATTCCTCGAAAATGCCATCGAAGTGGATGTGGATGCCCTGTCAGATACAACGGGAACGGTAGTTATCGGGGGATTAATGGAACATATCGAACAAGCGGGCGTACATTCGGGCGATTCTGCCTGTTCTATCCCCCATACGTCCCTGAGCGCCCCGGTTTTAACCACAATTCGACAATGGACGGTGGAACTAGCGAAAGCTTTAAAAGTAATCGGTTTGATGAATATCCAGTATGCGGTACAGGGGGAGACAGTTTATATCTTAGAAGCGAATCCCCGGGCTAGTCGTACCGTTCCCTACGTTTCCAAAGCGACGGGAGTTCCTCTGGCAAAAGTTGCCTCCCTCGTCATGTCGGGCCGAACCCTGACGGAATTGGGTATCATCAGCGAAGCAATTCCCCGTCATATTGCCGTCAAAGAAGCGGTTTTACCCTTCCAGAAGTTCCCCGGCGCTGATACTCTCCTGGGGCCAGAAATGCGTTCTACAGGCGAAGTAATGGGGATTGACAGCGATTTTGGCAAAGCTTTCGCTAAAGCGGAAATGGCCGCCGGCGTGATTTTAGCCACCAGTGGGACGGTTTTTGTCTCGATGAATGATCGCGATAAAACCCCCATGGTTCCCGTGGTTAAGGATCTGCAATCCCTCGGTTTTCGCGTCGTCGCCACTTCGGGAACTCGTGAAGTTTTGTTAGAAAACGGTTGCGAAAATATCGATTTAGTGCTAAAAATTCACGAAGGCCGTCCCCACGTTATCGATTGGATCAAAAATGACTGGATTCAGTTTATTGTCAATACTCCCAGTGGTGAAGAATCCCAAAACGATGGCCGACAAATTCGCCGTACTGCCCTCGATTATAAGTTACCAATTATCACCACTATCGCTGGGGCAAAAGCGACAGTAGCGGCCTTAAAATCCCTGCAATCCCAACCTTTAGAGGTGAAAGCTTTACAGGATTATCTCGCCTAATTTCAGTTATCAGTTATCAGTTATCAGTTATCAGTGAGCAGTTAGAAAGGGGATATAGGGGTTTAGGGAAATTTCAGCCAAATGCCCCACTACCCCACTACCCTATCACACCCCACACCCCATCTCCCCACACCCCACTTCCTAATTCCTATGACCGATACTATCACCGACTATAAAAACCTAATTAGTGAACTGATTAACCGTTATAAAAACCGCGTCGATTTCCTGACAATTCGTCTGGAAGAAGCGCGGGGGACTAATATTCTACTGCGTTCCGAACGAGTAGAAACCCTCAGCGAAGGTATTGCTATCGGTGGTCAGGTACGCGCCTGTTATAAAGGAGGTTGGGGATTTGCCAGCTTTAATCAATTATCCAGTTTACAGGAACGATTAGAAGATGCGATCGCTGCTGCCCGTTTAATTGGGGAAGAAGAAACCCTGATTGCTCCAGTAGAACCTGTAATTATCTCCTGTGAATTGCCTTTAACGGGAACCGACCCCCGTTTAGTGCCATTAGCCGATAAAAAAGCCCTCTGCGATCGCTATAATAACTTACTGCGTCAACACCATGCCAGTATTGCCACCACTTCCGTCCGTTACAGCGATAGCAGTCAACATATTCTTTTAGGCACTTCTGACGGGACTTTAATCGAACAAAAATGGTCGGACTTAGAAATGCGTTTTTCGGCCACCGCTAGGGATGGCGACAGCGTACAAACGGGCCGGGAAACCACGGGATCCCGAAAAGCTTTCGAGGATCTGGTCAATTTAGAAGAACAGGTGCAAGGGTCGGCTAAACGGGCCGTACAAGCCCTAGTTTTGCCCCCTGTCAAGGGCGATACCTACACCGTCGTCATCGATCCCATTTTAACCGGTCTGTTCGTCCATGAGGCTTTTGGCCACCTTTCCGAGGCAGATATGTTATACGAAAATCCCGACCTTTTGGAAGTGATGAGTATGGGCAAACGTTTCGGACCAGATAACCTGCAAATCTTTGACGGGGCAGGTCCAGAAGGTCATCGGGGCAGTTATTTTTATGACGATGAGGGAACCCCCGCGACGACGACTCAGTTAATTAAAGATGGGGTTTTGGTGGGAAGACTGCATTCGCGGGAAACGGCGGGCAAATTAGGCGAAAAACCGACCGGTAACGCCCGTTGTCTCAATTATCATTATCCGCCCATTGTCCGCATGACCAACACTTGGATTGAACGGGGAACCACTCCCGTTAAAGAGTTATTTTCGGGGATAAAAACGGGAGTTTATGCCCAAAATTGGCAGGGAGGCATGACTAACGGCGAAATGTTCACTTTTAGTGCCGGGGAAGCTTGGATGATTCGCGATGGAGAAATTGCTGAACCCGTTAAAGATGTGACTCTCTCCGGTAATGTCTTTAAAACCCTAGCCAATATTGAGGCAATTGGTGATGATTTCTACTGGGATGAGTCGGGGGGCTGCGGAAAAGGGGGTCAAAGTGGTTTACCGGTTGGCTGCGGTGGCCCCAGTCTCCGTATCCGCGATGTGGTGGTGGGGGGAGAAGCAGATATTCAGTAATCAGCTTCTGAAGGCAAGAGGCAGCAGGCCCCGAGGCGCTCACTCAGATGATGATTTTTTCGAGGGTTTTCCGACGGTGACAAGAGAAGGAGTTATTAGCTTACTTGAAGAATTTGAAAAAGAGTTTATTGATAGGGTAGCGTAAAATCGGGCCTCTTTTAGACGAATGTATTGACCGAAGATTAATGGGGGAGTTTACCTATAATGTCGGCTTGAAGGCTCTCGGTTTCACCTCGGAGATGAAAGGTTCCGCCAGCATAGAACAGCACTTCGACAAGCTCAGTGTCCACACTTCGACACATTTCGACACATTTCGACAAGCTCAATGTAAAGGCTCAATGTAAAGGCTCAGTGACACGAGCACGACTAAGAATAACTCTAATCTATAGTTGCCAATTTAATTTTAGTATGCTAGAGTAGTTTGCGTGGTAGGTCGATAACGCAAAATGTTTGTTTTAGAGTACAAGCTTAGAGGAAAACCATCTCAATATCAAGCCATT
>NZ_JAPZSO010000169.1:0-1442 GCF_027531715.1 Microcystis sp. LE19-8.1F
ATATAGCCTAGAAATTGAACACTGGTGGCAAATTTTCCCGCTTTTATGGACATTACCGCGAGGACAACAGGGTTTATTATCTTGGGTGAGAACTCTTAAGGGGAAAGAAATTCAAATTCAGACTCGTAAACCCCATAGTATCAACACCGATGGCGAAATTACTAGCACTACTCCCGCCATGTTTCGAGTTATTCCAGCGGCCATAGGGGTCTATATTCCCCGTCAGGAAACACAATCTTAAAATTAACGAAAAGGAGGAGAATACAATAAACCCCCCTTTGTCCAAAGATTATTTAAACCTCGATCGAGTTGCAGGGGTTTACCGATTTCCCGATCATAAATTTCACCGTAATTACCCACCTGTTTTAAGACTCTTTGGGCAAAATCATTGGGTAAACCCATATCTTTGCCTAACTTCTCATCGATACCCAAAAAGCGCCGAATACTGGGGTCTTTGCTATCGGCAAAAGTGGCAATATTTTGGGAGTTAATCCCAAATTCTTCCCCTTGAATTAAACTAAAAACGATCGAGCGGACGGCATTCGACCAAGGGGGATCACCATCGGCCACGGCCGGGGCCAAGGGTTCCTTTGATATTACCACTTAGTTTACCACTGATAGGGAATAATATTAGTATCATAAGGTAAGCGATCTTCATCGGGTGCGTCTGCCTGAAAAGCGACCGAGTTTAGATGCAGTGCAAAAGCTTCCCGCTCGCCAATTGTCTGAAAACCATGCCAAATACCGGGAGGAATTTGTACCAGTTTAGGAGCCAATTCGCCTAAAAATATTGTGTTAATTTTGCCTCTGGTGGGTGAGGTTTCCCGGTCATCGTAAAGGACAAGTTTCAACAGTCCTGCCATGACGGCAATTTGATCAATTTGCGTTGTGTGTCTGTACCAAGCTTTAACAATACCGGGCAAAGTTGAAGTAATATAAACTTGTCCAAAGCCGGGGAAAATCTTATCGTCAGCCCGTTGAATTTCCATGAGTCGTCCTTTTTCATTTGGCAATAACTTGAGAGGGCAAACTTCTACACCTTCTATCCATTGCTCATTAGATTGTGTTAACTTTGTCATAGCTAAAGACTTAAGAATCATTGATCACTATAATGAACCCCATAACGAGCCACTATACTACAGATATTGACCATTTGCGTTTATTTCTATTTACCACAGATGCTTTATTGGCTAAACAAGCCGAGCAAGTAGGGATTGATAGTATCATTGTAGACTGGGAACGGATTGGTAAACGAGAGCGACAGATTAGCTATTCAACCCAAATCAACGCCGATACACCAGAAGCTAAGTACAGGACAAAAATTGTAGGGAATGAAGAAAATCCCGATGATTAGGCAAAGAAGGGTTAAGAATCAGATGACGAAGATGGTCAAAACCTAAGCGAAAAAGACTCTTAGCACGACGACCGTGTTTCTTGAGGGG
>NZ_JAPZSO010000112.1:0-24915 GCF_027531715.1 Microcystis sp. LE19-8.1F
TGGCTTGTAAACAGGCCTGATAGAATGATGGTAACATATTGAAATTTTGGGTGGTTGTCTCAACCACTCTATTTCTTTTGGGTTCATTTGGCTAGAGTCTTTATCTTGATTACCTTTGAACCCCTTTGTCACCCCTTGAGGAAATCACTAATAAAAAGATGTGATCAAGGTCGCTTTTTTTGGGAACTCCGGTCTTGCATTTACTGGCAAGAATTTGAACAACCTAAAATTATTTATCCAGATATCGCTCAAAAAGCAGAATTTAGCTATGACTTAGATAATTTACACTTAAGTAATACTTTATACTTGTTGCCAACAAAAGAATTATGGATTTTAGGGATGCTTAATAGTCAATTAATTTTTTGGGTTTATAATTCAATTAGTCCTCAAATTCGTGGGGGTTTTTTGAGGTTTATCGCTCAATATGTCTCACAAATTCCTATTATTAATGCAACTGAATCACAACGTACAGCAATAGAAAAACTTGTGAAAAAATGTCTTGATGCTAAAAAAGACGATCCTAACGCTGATACAAGCGAATTAGAAAAGCAGATCGATCACTTAGTTTACAAACTCTATCAACTCACCTATAATGAAGTAAAAATCATTGATCCAGAATTTGCCCTAACAGAACAAGAATATCTGGACTTACCCTAATTTATTCCCTTACACCCCCGATGTCCTGTAGGGTTGATTCATGAATCAACCCTACTATGAATTAACCCTACGATGAATCAACCCTACTATGAATCAACCCTACTATGAATTAACCCTACCCTTACCCCCCCGATGTCCTGTAGGGCTAATTCATGAATTAGCCCTACAATCGGTGTTGTCAAATTGAAAGATGCTGGGAATCAGCTTTGCCTTTTGCCTTGTGCCTTTTGCCTCGTCTCAACAAGCAATTTCAATGCTTGACAGCTTAATTTCTGGCCAACTGGCTACCACCGAGGCCAATTTATCCAAATCCCGACGATCTTCGATAAAGGGAAAAACACCTAAAACCGGACAATTAGTCAAGGATTGAATTAAATCGATCGGTGTTAACTGCTCTATTTCCGTCTCCGTGCGCGGTTCGAGACAATTAAGGATAATTCCGCCCAAATTGACCTTTTTCTGCTCTGCTAGGGCAATATTAGCCACCGTTTGGGAAATCGCCCCCAATTTCACTGGCACCACCAAAAGGGTTTTTAACCGCCATTGAGCCGCTAAATCCGCCAAAGTTAGCTCGTGGGTGACAGGACAACCTAAACCCCCTAAACCCTCAATTAAAACTAAATCTTGGCTTTTTTGTAGGTTCAGCAGAGCTTGCCAGACTGTCCCTAAAGGAATATCTCGACCTTCCAAATCAGCAGCCACAGGAGGCGCTAAGGGTGCTTGATATTGCAGCGGTGTGATCATTTCTAATTGACCCTGAAATAAACCCTCATACCATTCTCGATCGCCTTGACCCGTTTGCATTAATTTCATCAGCCCCAGGGCCTTCGATGGATAGTATTTTTGCCAATAAGCCACTAAAGCAGTGGTGACAACGGTTTTACCCGCATCGGTATCCGTAGCCGTAATCAAAAGACTATTCATAAAACTCCTGGGCCAAGTCAAGATCAGGTGAAATCACCAATATTTATCATCTTATCCCCCATCACCCCACTTCCCACTTCCCCAGATATTGCATGGGTAAGATGCAAAAAGAAAAAAAACTGCAGCCAAAAAGGTGAGATGGAATACACTAAATGTATAAGGTTATCAATTTTGCTATTTTTCAAGTTGCATACTAGGCAACAGAATTGCAATTATCCCTCTAGTTAGAAATTGGACGGTTTGCCCTGTGGTTTCATCACTTCCCAAGCCCAATGACTCTTTAACAACGGTTCCCCAGCGTTGTTCTGGTGCTTATGCCTTGATGGACAGTCTCAAACGTCATGGCGTTAAGCACATCTTCGGTTATCCCGGAGGTGCGATCCTGCCCATCTATGACGAACTCTACCGCTTTGAAGAGCGGGGAGAATTACAACATATCTTAGTGCGCCACGAACAAGCGGCCGCCCATGCCGCCGATGCCTACGCTAGGGCCACCGGCAAAGTGGGGGTCTGTTTCGGTACTTCCGGCCCCGGGGCGACCAATTTGGTGACAGGCATCGCTAACGCACACATGGACTCCATCCCGATGGTAATTATCACCGGTCAGGTGAGTCGGGCGGCCATCGGTTCCGATGCTTTCCAAGAAACCGATATTTATGGTATTACTCTCCCGATTGTTAAACATTCCTATGTGGCTAGAAATGCCAGCGAAGTAGCAAGAATCATCGCTGAGTCCTTCCATATCGCCAGTACAGGACGACCGGGGCCGGTTTTAGTCGATATTCCCAAAGATGTCGGTTTAGAAGTATGCGATTATATCCCCGTCGAACCGGGAGATGTGAAACTAACCGGCTATCGTCCCACGGTTAAGGGCAATCGCCGTCAAATCGAGGCCGCTTTACACCTCTTGGAAACCGCCGAAAAACCTTTACTGTACGTTGGCGGGGGTGCGATCGCAGCGAATGCCCACGCCCAAATTGCCGAGTTTGCCGAGCGTTTTCAGTTACCCGTCACCACCACGTTAATGGGGATCGGTGCTTTTGATGAACATCATCCCCTCTCGGTGGGAATGTTAGGAATGCACGGCACCGCCTACGCTAATTTTGCCGTGACCGGGTGTGATTTATTAATTGCCGTCGGCGCTCGTTTTGATGACCGAGTAACGGGAAAATTGGACGAATTCGCCTCGAAAGCTAAGGTAATCCATGTGGATATTGACCCCGCCGAAGTGGGCAAAAATCGCGCCCCTGATGTGCCGATTGTCGGGGATGTACGGGTAGTTTTAGAACAAATACTCCAAAAAGCCAGAGAATTTGATTATCCCACTAATTCCGATCGCACCCAAGCTTGGTTAGCCCAGATTGATCGCTGGCGCCAAGATTATCCCCTGCAAGTACCTCGACCGGAAGGCAGACTTTCCCCCCAAGAAGTGATCGTTGAGGTGGGTCGTCAAGCGCCCCACGCCTACTATACTACCGATGTGGGCCAGCATCAGATGTGGGCGGCCCAATTTCTCAAAAATGGTCCCCGACGTTGGATTTCTAGCGCGGGATTGGGGACGATGGGTTTCGGTTTACCGGCTGCGATGGGGGCCAAGGTGGCCATTGCTGATGAGGAGGTCATTTGTATTAGTGGTGATGCCAGTTTCCAAATGAATCTACAGGAATTAGGCACCCTAACCCAATTTAATATTCATGCCAAGACGATTATTATTAATAATGGTTGGCAGGGTATGGTACGTCAATGGCAAGAAGCTTTCTATGGGGAACGTTATTCTAATTCCAATATGGAAGTGGGAATGCCGGATGTGGAACTGTTAGCCCAAGCTTACGGCATTAAAGGGATTACTATTCGCCATCGAGAGGAATTAGCCGCAAAAATTGCCGAAATGTTGGCCCATGATGGTCCGGTTTTGGTCAATGCGATCGTGACTAAGGACGAAAATTGTTATCCCATGGTCGCCCCCGGTCAAAGTAATGCGCGTATGATTGGTTTACCGAAAATTGTCACCGGGGGTTGTGAAATGCTCAATTGTCCCAGTTGTGGCGCGGTTAACAGTTGGAATAACAAATTCTGTCCTGAATGTGGGGCGAAATTGTAGCCGAAAATTGTTAATTAATTAACCAGCCTCCGTTAAGGATAACGGAGGTTTTTGGCTTTTTCTTTACTGTGTGAACATCATAAGTAGGTAGGCGTTAAAAATTATCAGAAACCCCCCTTATCAAGGGGGGATCAAGGAGGGATTGCCACCCCCCTTATCAAGGGGGATCCCCCCGCCTATCGGCACCCCCCTTATCAAGGGGGGCAGGGGGGATCGAACCTAAAATCCATTTTTAATTTAATTATAATCAGCTACTTAGAAATTTTCAAACAGAAGCAATGACAGCCCTAGAAAAAGCCTTAGAAAAAGAAGCAGAAAACTCGATCGCCACCGTGATTAAATTAGCCATAAGTACCTAAGCAAAATTAATTACACATTTCGATAAAGCTTTTGCCTCTTGCCTCTTGCCTCTTGCCTATCTTCACTAGGAAATTTATTTTGCACGACTACTTATCTCAGTGACAACGGCAAGAGGCTGACATCAACACCATGGACGACAAAGAGAAGGACAACCTAAAATCTTTTCGCTAATTTTGCCATAGACTGCACCCTTTGCTTCTAAAATAGGCTATTGCGGCTAGACCCGAATATTGGTCAAGCATTTGCCCGTAGACTGAAAAAAGCACGTTATAAAGATTATGGCCAAAGTTCTGGTATCCGATTCGATCGATCCGGTAGGAGTAGAAATTCTGTCACAGGTTGCCCAAGTGGACGTGAAAACAGGACTATCCGCCGAGGAAATCATTCAAATTATCCCCGAATACGACGCGCTGATGCTCCGTTCCAGTACCCGCGTCACCAAGGAAATCGTCGAAGCGGGCAGCAAACTGCAAATTATCGGTCGCGCAGGGGTAGGAGTCGATAATATCGATGTTCCCGCGGCCACTCGTCAGGGTATTATTGTCGTTAACTCTCCCGAAGGTAACACGATCGCCGCTGCCGAACACGCCTTGGCCATGATGTTATCCCTCTCCCGTCATATTCCCGATGCCAATCAGTCGGTAAAAGCGAATAAATGGGAAAGAAATCGCTTTATCGGCACAGAAGTTTATAAAAAGAACCTAGGAGTCGTCGGTTTAGGTAAAATTGGTTCCCACGTCGCCACCGTTGCTAGATCCCTCGGCATGAAAATTCTCGCCTACGATCCCTTTATTTCCAAAGAACGCGCCGATCAACTCGGTTGCACCTTGGTAGATCTGGAATTACTCTTTGCTGAGTCCGATTTTATCACTCTCCACGTCCCGAAAACTCCCGAAACCCAGCATCTCATCGGTCGGGAAACCATCGCTAAGATGAAACCCACGGTTCGCATCATTAACTGTTCCAGAGGCGGCATTATCGACGAGTTGGCTTTAATTGAAGCCCTGGAATCCGGTAGAATCGCCGGGGCAGCCTTGGATGTATTTGAACAGGAACCTTTAGGCGAATCTAGATTAAGAGAATTATCTAACGTCATCCTCACTCCCCACCTAGGCGCATCGACTACGGAAGCACAGGTTGGTGTGGCTATTGATGTGGCCGAACAAATTCGCGATGTCCTCCTCGGTTTGCCAGCGCGTTCAGCCGTTAATATCCCCGGACTAACTCCCGATGTTATGGAAAAACTGCGCCCTTACCTGCAATTAGCGGAAACTATGGGTAATCTCGTCAGTCAGTTGGCAGGAGGTCGCTGTGACTCGTTAAATGTCCGTTTACAGGGAGAATTGGCCACTAAAGACAGTCAACCTCTGGTGGTGGCGGCCATTAAGGGTTTACTGTCCCAAGCCCTCCGGGAACGGGTAAACTATGTTAATGCGGCGATCGAAGCTAAGGAACGGGGTATCCGGGTAATCGAAACCCGGGATGCTTCCACCCGCGACTATTCGGGATCGATTCATTTGGAAGCTAATGGTTCCATGGGGACCCATTCCGTCACTGGGGCGCTATTAAGTAACGGAGAAATCCGCATTACTGACCTCGATGAGTTCCCAATTAACGTGCCACCGAGTAATCATATGTTATTTACCCTTCACCAGGATATGCCCGGTATTATCGGCAAAATTGGCGCACTTTTAGGCAGTTTTAATGTCAATATCGCCAGTATGCAGGTAGGACGCAAAATTATTCGCGGTGATGCGGTTATGGCCCTGAGTCTCGATGATCCTCTACCGGAAGGTCTTCTCTCGGAAATTACTAAAGTCCCCGGTATCCGTGATGCTTACACAGTGAAACTCTAGATTAAATCAGTTATCAGCTTCTGAAGGCAAGAGGCAACCCCCCACCCCCCTAGGGTTGATTCAAGGTAGGGTTGATTCATGAATCAACCCTACTACCGACATCGGGGGGGTCGGGGGGCAAGGGGGGCTAATCTAAGAATAAGCGGTTTAAATGCGTCTTAGCTTAATCAGTAATCAGTGAAAAGAAAGCTCCGCACTTGCCACTTAATACTGTTGACTGAAAACCCAAATCTGATAACTGATCCCTAATCACTGATAACTGATATATGTCTAATAGTTGGTGGGAAATTACGGTTTTGTGCGAACCTAGTCTCGAAGAAACGGTTTTCTGGAGACTGGAAAATTTTGGCTGTTCGGGAACGGCCACTGCTAAAAAACAATCCTCTTTAGAGATTAAGGCCTATATACCAGAAATTAAAGCGCAATTGCCCGATTTAGAGGCACTAAGCCTCTGGTTAAAGCAGGATGCTTTGATTTTAGGTTTTCCCGAACCTGTCAGCCATTGGCAGTTAATGGACGAGGAAGACTGGGCCAGCAGTTGGAAACAACATTGGCAAATTAGCGAGATCGGCGATCGCTTTTTGATCTGTCCTGCTTGGTTAAATCCCCCCGAAAATAACCAGAGATTGGTGATTAAAATTGACCCCGGTTCCGCTTTTGGCACGGGAACGCATCCCACCACGCAATTATGTCTAGAATCCCTAGAAATGCGTTTAAGTAGCAATCCAGAGAATAAAATTATCGCCGATATCGGTTGTGGTTCTGGCATACTGGCGATCGGAGCGATTTTATTGGGGGCCAAAAAAGTTTATGCTGTCGATACAGATCCGCTGGCGGTGAATGCGACGCGCAGTAATCGCTATCTCAACCGAATTAACCCCGAAAATTTAGCTATTAATCGGGGTAGTGTCGAGGAGTTATTAGAATTAATTCCCGATGGTGTCGATGGCATTGTTTGTAATATTTTAGCCGAGACAATTATCGCTTTAATGCCCGAAATCACCCGTCTGGCAAAACCCAGCACTTGGGGAATTTTAAGCGGCATCCTTGTCACCCAAGCACAAACAGTTAACGATATTTTAGAACGCCACGACTGGACAGTGGCTGCCCTGTGGAAACGTCAAGAATGGTGTTGTCTTCAAATTCGTCGCACCGTGGATTAATATAGCTGTCAGCCTTGAATCAGTTATCAGTTATCAGTGATCAGTTATCAGATTTGAGTTTTCAGTGAGCGGTATCAAGTGAGGAGTATTAAATGGCATTAACAGTGCTGTCTTTTCGTCTTTTCACTTCACTGATTACTATTTACTATTTACTGATTACTATTTACTGATTACTGTTTACTGTTTACTGATCACTGAAAAAAGCATCCATGACACCAGATAGTTTTCGCATCAGTTTTGCTCCCTTATCTTTGCAGGAAGTATATCAATTAGCCGATGATGGGGCTAATGGTGCTATTGTACTAATGAGTGGCACTGTACGGGAGCAAACCGACGGTAAACCGGTTATTTATCTTGATTATCAGGCCTACGAACCCATGGCAATCGAGGTTTTCCGGCAAATTGCCGGGCAAATTCGGCAAACCTGGCCGGATACCAATCGAGTTGTCATTCACCATCGCACCGGTAAGCTACAAATCGGGGACATTAGTGTCTTAGTAGCTGTGGGTTGTCCCCATCGGGGGGAAGCTTTCGCAGCCTGTCGTTATGCTATTGATACTCTCAAGCATAATGCCCCCATCTGGAAAAAAGAATACTGGTCTGATGGTTCTAGTCAATGGGTTAGTATTGGGGCCTGTGAAACGGAGTGTTAGGTCTAATAACGTAAAATCAAGGCGATTTTTTGGTAATCGTTCAAGGAATCCTCCTCGACTAAAGCTACACGTCCTCCCTTGGCCAATACCGCTTCGATAATTTCATCCACTGCATCATCGATTACCTCCGTACCACCGACGTTTTCCACTAGTATCAAATCACCGTTTTCGCTTAAAACTGCGGGTACATGGTAATTTTTCTCCACTAATAACAATTTTCCTCGACCTTCCTGCGCTAAACGCCACACTTCTCCCAGGGTAGAGATAACTTTTTGAGCGCTGACTGCCGCATCCAAAGCTTGCAGGGCTTCAGTTTTTTGAGTCTGACGCACTGAATGCATAATCGGCAATACTTGCGGAATTAATTCTGGCAGTGAGGTTTTGTCAAAATTGCCCGTTAAAGTGCCAACAATTGCTGATGTGTACTGTGAAACTTCTTGAAAGAAGGAAATTTGACGAACCACTCCACCCACAATCAAAGGGGAAGAATCATCAATGTCAATGTATTCACCCAGAGCATTATCTACCTGTTGGAAAAATCGCCGGATTCTATCATCTAGATAACTGGTATCGGCATCAAAGGGCAGTGGTGCAGTGGCCCCCGGTCCGGTCATTTCTAAGGGAAAATTCTGATCGCGAATTTCTTCGAGAGTTTCTCCTGTACCTGAGATTAAACGAGTAGAACCCTGACTTAATAGTAACAGCCAATAGGGTTGTTCTCGATGTAATCCATAAACTAAATCCCGTGTGGCAAAGGTTTTATCGATGACAACTCTTGCCTGGACAGAAAAAGGCAAGTTATAAAGCTTGGCAATATCCGGACCAATATAGAGAGCTAATCCATCTAGAGTATAAGGATAATCTATTTCAGCCACGAGACTATCGAGGCGCTCGAACAAAGGTTCGATTTCACGTTTAGAGAATTCTGCCGATAATCGGCGCTTTGCTTCATCGACCAAATTTTTAACGAGAATAGGGTCTTGTTTGTTATCCGGTGAGGTGCGATGGGTAGGTAAGAGAATGGAAAGGGCGGGTATTTGAGTTAAGGATTGTAGTTTCTTAAGTTCTTGACGAGTAATCATTGATTTTAGCTTGATTTATAGGGTTAAGGAGCTAAAAATACTGGCTTTATCCAGATTTTCTCGATTTATTCAGTATTTAAGTTAACATTTTAAGGACAAAATGTAGTTATATCTAGAAAATTAAGAAATTATACTGAATTGCTTTGGCAGAGATTGAGGGAATTTTTAACCGGAAAATAGGAATAGTATTGATTTATCGATCGTCCACCATCAGGACAGAAAATGTTCAGGATGGGTTATTTACCCATCCTCGGAATAATTAGGAGCTGCTGAATAAATCTAAAAACCTTGTTGGGTAAGACTTTTAGACTTTTTGTCAATCAAAAAGTACTGGGCATGGGAGTGATCAGGGGGAAAATTCCGGGACTTTTTTCCTGAAAATTAGGTAATTGGCCCCCTCAAAACCGGTAAAACCCCACACCCCACACCCCACACCCCACACCCTGCCCCCAGGAAAAACTTTTTCAGCATACCCTAATTAGGCCGCTATGGCGGTTTTTTCCGCTGTTAATGCCTCTTGGCGTTGAAATTCGGCTAATTGTGCCGTAATTTCATCCCGGACAATCTGACGGTATTCAAGGAAATGCTCGTTGTGGGCGCAGACAGTGATATAGTGTTCGGCGTTGGCGGGATTATGGCGCAAAATACCGAATAAATTCTGCCAGAATTTCCAGCGCGTGGAACGTTTAAAGCCCTGTCGCCAGATAATTACCCCTAGGGCATAGAGATCGGCCCGGCGAGGCAGTTTAAAGGCAGGTTTCGCTTTAGGTGCGCCTAATTTCAGGAAACAGCGATAGGTGCGATCAAGAAATACCTCCGGATCGTACAATTTCCAGAAGGCTTCAATATATTCTGTGGCAATATCTTCGATCGGCCGGGTGGGAACGAAATTCATTAGGGTACTTTGGTTAATGTCCTGTTTCCCCGTTAATCGTAGTCGTCCTTCTTTTTCCAAGCGAGTCCATAGGGCGGTATTGGGTAAAGCTTGTAACATTCCGAATAGAGCCGTGGGAATGGCCGCTTCTTCGACAAAATTAATAATGCGATCGGCCGCTCCTTTTTTCTCGCCATCAAAACCGATGATAAATCCCGCCATGGGGCGCAATCCGGCTTTAATAATCTTTTCTACCGTCTCGGTTAAGGAACTACGGGTATTTTGGAATTTTTTGGTTAATTGTAAACTTTCTTCGTCAGGGGTTTCAATACCTAAAAAGACCGCATCAAAGTAACAATCGACCATCATTTCCATTAATTCGGGATCGGCGGCTAAATCCACCGACGCTTCCGTGTTAAACCGGAAAGGATACTGGTGTTCTTCTTGCCAAACCTTTAATTCTTTGAGGAGTAATTTAACGTTGCGCTTGTTACCGATAAAATTATCATCCACCATGAACACGCCCCGGCGCCAACCTAATTCGTAGAGATAATCTAATTCTTTTAATAATTGTGCGGGGGTTTTGGTGCGGGGTTTACGACCGTAGAGAACGATAATATCGCAAAATTCGCACTGGAAGGGACATCCCCGCGAAAACTGCACCGACATGGAATCATAAGCTTCAAAATCGAGCAGATCGTAGCGTGGAACCGGGGTAATTGTCACATCGGGTTTTTCTGTGGTGCGGAAAACACCTTTGGTTTCTCCTCTTGCCAATGCTTCCACAAACATCGGAATAGTGATTTCTCCCTCATCGAGAATCAGAAAATCGGCCTCAGCCACTTCGTGGGGGATAGAAGTGGGATAGGGACCACCCACGGCCACCAGTTTACCCCGTTGTTTGGCTTCGTGAATTTGCTCGATTAAATCTTGACGTTGCACAATCATGCCGGAAAGAATCACTATTTCGGCCCAGTCCCATTCTGCTTCTGTCACCGCCCGAATATTGCGATCGACCAGTTTAAATTCCCATTCCTGCGGTAAAATCGCCGCCACCGTCACCATACCCAGGGGAGGAAGTAAGACTTTGCGATCAACTAATTCCAGAATTTTGTTATAGGACCAGAAAGTCGGCGGAAAAACGGGATAAATCAGTAAGGCGCGCATATTCACTCCTCGCTCGATGGCGATCGATTCTTGACCTTTCGCTTGATTGTAATCTTTTTCGGTCAGGGATGGGAAAACGGTTATTTAGTCCTAGAACTAAGATCAGGCTTGATTTTTGGCCGCCATTGCCAACCCTTGACCCTGCCCCCATAAAAGTTTATGGTCAACATTAATAAAATTTATGTAAACAAATGTTGCATAGTCTGGGAAGTTATGTTACATTTAATATCAAGCACTTGAATCAAATGCAATTTTATTATAGGAAGGCAATTCACCATGGATAAGCAAGAAAACAAACTCGGCTTCACCGCTTTCGCTGAAAACTGGAATGGTCGTTTAGCCATGCTCGGTTTCGTTATTGGCGTAGCTACGGAATACTTAACCCACAAAGGCATCCTTGCTCAATTAGGCTTAATGTAATTTCAGCCTCGATTGGTGTGCATCTACAATCATCTTGAATTAACTGTAAAAAAAAGGGAAAGAGCATAGCTCTTCCCCTTTTTTAGTTGGAGATTGGGAAGTGGGGGTGTGGGGTGTGGGGTGTGGGGTGTGGGGTGTGGGGTGTGGGAAGTGGGGTGTGGGGTGTGGGGTGTGGGGTGTGGGGAGAACAAAGCTGCCTTTTGCCTATTGCCTATTGCCTATTGCCTATTGCCTATTGCCTTTTGCCTTTTGCCTATTGCCTTTTGCCTATTGCCTATTGCCTATTGCCTATTGCCTATTGCCTATTGCCTTTTGCCTTTTGCCTATTGCCTTTTGCCTATTGCCTTTTGCCTCCTGACTACTGATTACTGCTGCAAGCGCTGGGTAGGATTAACATAGCGTCACCGAAGGAATAGAAACGAAAACGCTCTTGAATAGCTGCTTGATACAATGCCAGTAGTCTTTCCCGTCCGATTAAGGCACTGACTAACATCATTAAACTGGACTTGGGTAGATGAAAATTAGTGATCATGCCGTCGATAACCCGCCATTGATAACTCGGATAGATAAATAAATTCGTTTTTCCCTGAAAAGCGGTTAATGTCTCGCTCTTAGTTTCTTTAATTGCCCCTTCCAAGGCGCGAGCTACCGTGGTTCCCACGGCGATAACCCGGCCACCTCTAGCCTTTGTTTGGGCGATTTTTTCGGCAGTTTCGGCGGAAATCTGCAAAAATTCCTGGTGCATTAGGTGTTCTGTAATATTTTCCACTTCCACGGGACGAAAGGTTCCCACTCCCACATGAAGGGTGATATAGGCGGTATCTATGCCCTTCTGGGCGAGCTTATGGAATAATTCGGGAGTAAAATGTAATCCGGCCGTGGGAGCGGCCACAGAACCCTGTTTATCACCGTAAACTGTTTGATAACGGTCTTCTTCCGCCTCTGATTCGGTGACATAGGGGGGGAAAGGAATATGACCGTACTCCTCCAACATATCCCAAAAACTACGCTGGGGATGACGTTGAAATTCCAGCAGACGACCACCGGTGTTCAGATCTCGATCGATTACTTTCGCTGACCATAATTTTTCTTTGTCTTCCGTTCGCCCTGTTTTCGGATAAAAAAGGACTTCTGAACCGACTTTAAAGCGTTTTCCCGGTTTCACCAAAGATAACCAACGATGGTCATCCTGTTCTTCTAATAGTAATATTTCTACGGGGGCACCCGTGGTTTTACGTCCAAATAAACGGGCCGGAATCACGCGGGTATCGTTGAAAACCAGCAAATCCCCCGACTCTAACCAAGTGGGTAAATCCCGAAAAATAGCTAAATTATGACTATTGGGAGAATCTACCACCAAAAGACGGGAACTATCTCGGTGTTCTGCGGGATTTTGGGCAATTAACTCCGGAGGAAGGTGATAATCGTAGCTGGAGAGTAATTGGTCAGGGATCATCATCATTATCATCATAAAGATCTTCGCAAAAGTTGGGTAATTCTACCCAAGCGAACTTCACTAAATCGGGGATTTCTCCCCTTGGTATCTGGAACGGTTTATCGTCAGACTAGAGATATAACACTAATCGTGACTATTAGCCAACATCCCAGCGGCCACTATGGACTATCTCTATTTTCTTGCTAACGCTAGTCTAACGCTACGAGTCACCGAATACCTGCGATCGATGACTCATCTGCCCTCCTCCGTGATGACGGTTATCCATCAGATTAATGGTTGGGTGGTCAAGATAAAGTTTAATCAAATGCTCACCCCTTGCCAACACGGTGATTTTCGCGCCTACATGAATGAGTTAGGGATTCCCTATCAACCGGAAATGCGTCTCCAGATGGTTTTTTGGAGTTTGGAAACGGGACAATCTCCTATTGATGTCATGCGTCGTTACCAAGTGGCGATCGTGTCCCATGGTACCCCGGATCAGCAAGATATAGAGGTTTTTCGGCAACAATTTACTAAGGGTTTAGGATACTGTCCGGAAACTCTGGCCTAGGGTTTATTTTCTTTCGGGATGCTCTTCGAGGGCAACTACAGGACTCAAATCGTTGATGTGATCAATTAACTGATACAAGCGTCCGTAATTCTTGCCGTTAAAGTAAAAAACTAGACGGGGTAAATGGTGGGTGGAATCCCGACTTTCTCGTTCTAGAATTTGACTAGGTTCGATTTTCCCCTTAACTAGGATATCGCCGAAGTTTTGGTTAATTTGTTCGATCTGTTCCCCGCTTAGTTCGTGATTAAGACGAATAACAAAGGATTCTCCCACAAAACGGCTGGAGTGATACACCCGATAGAAGTGGCGAATCAGTTATCAGTTATCAGGGATATAGGATTGACATCCTCGCCGCCGTAAAACGGACGGCGATTCCTCACCACGCCACTTTTTTAGGGTGGTCGCTGAACGGGGTTGACGCTTCACCGAAAAACGCTTAATTGCTTAAGTCTGACTCTTTCTCCACGTCCGTTTTGAGTGTCCGAATGCCCTCCGGCCACTTTGAACAAGTCGAAAAAATCTCATGTTCAACCTTATTTCCTAGAAAGTTTTACTCGTTCAAGGCCGAATTTGAATTCTTTTCTGAACAAAACCCCCTACTATCTGTTGTCAAGGTTCAGTTTTTAGCTTGGTTATCGCTTTTTCCATTGTAGCTTAAAGCCGTCCTAAAAGGACGGGGTTTTAACCCAAATTTTCGATAAAAAAGCTGATGGCTGATGGCTTCAAAACTGTTCAGGATTATTTATTGCTTGATTAACTTGGGTGATTTGGGTTTGAAAATATTGTTCACGATAACGGATAGCTTGGGCTAATTCCGCGCCTTTTTGGAAAGCGAGTAAAGCTTGGGGATAATTTTTTCTCTCTAGATAAATTTGACCGATTTGATCGTAGGTGTTCATTAAACCGTAGTAATTATAACCCAATTCATGGACTTTAATTAATTCTTGATAGATTTGTAAAGCATAATCTACCTGTTGATAACTTTTATAAAGTTCGGCCAACTTATTTAAAGCTTCTCCTGCGGTGCCGTACTGTTGTAAAGCAAAAGCGAGAGAATAGGCTTCTTGAAAGTTTTGGCTGGCTTTATTTGCATCTTTTAAAGCTTGATAATCCAAACCAATTTGAATTTTTAGAGCGGGGATTAACTGTATTTGCTGATTTCTGATCTGGGTTTCAGCTATTTCTTCTTTAATTTTTACTGCGTTAGCTGGTTGCAGAGATTCTCGATAAATTTCTGCTAGTCTTTGCAAATAAATTCCTTGAGTTAAAGAATTATTCTGCCCCTTAGAAATAGTTAATAATTCCTCATATACTGGAGCGGCTTTTTGATAATCAAAACGGGATAAATGAATTTGACCAAGTTTATTTAAAGTTGCTTCTACTGCCACATTATCCCCAGATTGTCTGGCATCAGCTAGAATTTGATCATAGATGATTATCGCCTCATTAAAAGCTCGTACCTGTTGATATGATGTACCTAGTAATGCTAATAATTCCCCGTCCATTGTCTGGTTAGTTTCTGCGGTTTGTTGCAGAGATTTTAAACGAGCAGTAATTAATTTAACCTCCTCGGTTCGATCTCGATTCCAAGCTGCTAACCCCACTTTTCCCAAAGATTTTACTTCTTCTTTTGCCCCTAAATAACGATTTAATTTAATCACTTCATACCAGATAGGAAAAGCTTCCTCATTTAATCCCCCATCGTATTTAGCTTGAGCTTCAGCATCGCGTTGATCGATGTATAATAACAGTTGACGACGCTCTAAGGGAGTTAAAGGGCGATCGATTGCCGGCAATAAAGGACTTTGTAGGGGAGTTTCGAGGGGATTGGGTGCAGGAGTTTCTGTTTGTGCTAGGAGAGGAAGGGAAGTACCGATCAAACAGAGCCATAAACTGAGAGAAAAACGTAGCATAATAGATTGATAGGAGCGTAGTAGAGGGTGATATTTTGTGATCGATCAATTCTATAAGAGACTGACTGCCGAAAATTTTCGTTTCCCAATTTTGGGTTTAATTGCTAGTTTGATTGTAACCTTTAGTCTGGGGTCCTGTGGTGTCTCCCCGCAAGTTTTAGCAGAACAACGAATGTTTCTACCCCTCTCGGTCGAGTTTTTGGGAGAATATCAATTACCAGAAGCGGATTATCAAGGGACAAGGGTGGGGGGATTATCGGCAATTAGCTATGATCGTGCCAATAACCGCTTTTATCTCCTCAGTGATGATCGTTCTCAGAAAGCTCCGGCCCGCTTTTATCGGGCTAGTTTGCAGATAAATGGTGAAAAAATCGAAAAAGTTAATTTAGAGGCGGTCACGTTCCTAAAAGATGGCAAGGGAGAAACTTTTAAAAAGGGATCGATCGACCCAGAAGGTATCGCTTTTTCGCCCCGACAAACTTTGTTTATTTCCAGTGAAGGTGCGGTTAAAGAGGGAATTGCTCCTTTTGTGGCTGAATTTGATTTGCAGGGACAATTAAAGGAGTCTTTGTTAATTCCTAATCGCTTTTTACCGGATGATAGCAATCAAAAAGGAATCGGGGATAATTTAGGATTTGAATCCTTAACTTTAGGGATTACCAGCACTCTCAAAGACGATCCTTTTCGTTTGTTTACTGCCACAGAAAGCGCTTTAATTCAAGATAGTCCCACGGGAAAAAGAGCAGAAAATCTCAGAGTGCGACTTCTTCATTATGTGATCGATCCGATTGGTGCGCCTGTGTTAGTATCAGAACAATTGTATGTGTTAGATGAGCCACCCAGTGGTGCGAGATACTACGGTTTAACGGAATTATTAGCTTTAGAAAAAGAGGGTTATTTTCTCAGTTTAGAGCGAACTTTTGGTTTAGAAGGTTTTGGAGCGAAACTATTTCAGGTAGTTAATGGGAGTGCCACTGATACGTCGAAAATTGCTCGGATACCGGGAGAATTAGAAGCTTTACAGGTGCAACCCTTGCGGAAAAAATTATTACTAGATTTAGGGACTTTGGGGATTGATTTAGATAATTTGGAAGGAATGACCCTCGGTCCAAGATTACCGGATGGTAGTCGCTCTTTGATTTTAGTCAGTGATAATAATTTTAATCCCAATCAGGTCAATCAGTTTTTACTATTTCGACTCAAGGAAAAATAAACAAGAGATGGTTAATTGCCTCACCGATCCCCTTCTGGGAGAGGGGTTGGGGTGAGGACTACCAATAAAGAAAAAGGGGGTAAATAGCCGGTTTAAAGAGAAAACGGCTGGTTAATAATCACTTTTTTCGATATCTTTGCGAATATCGTTCAGGTCAATATAGCGATCGGTGGCGTTGCGTAATTCCCTAGCGATCATCCCTTCCGTAGAAACTACGGTAATATGAGTATTTTTAGAGCGCAATAGTTCGATCGCTCGTTCAAAATCGCCATCACCGCTAAATAAAATCACTCGATCGTATTGATCGACGGTATTAAACATATCGACGACAATTTCGATATCTAAATTAGCTTTCTGGGAAAAACGACCGGAACTATCATCATAATATTCTTTCAAAATTTTTGTTCTCACCGTATAACCCAAACTAATTAAAGCATCGCGAAAACCTCTTTGATCTTGGGAATCTTTTAACCCCGTGTACCAAAAGGCATTAATTAACATAATATTCGGGTCGTTGGTGAAATAATTTAACACCTTGCGCGGGTCAAAAAACCAACCATTTTTTTGTTGAGCATAAAACATATTATTGCCATCCACAAAAATCGAAAGGCGATCTTTCGGACGGCCGCCACCATTACAATGACAAAGACCGGCTTCTGTCATACAAAATACATACCTAATTTTTTATAGAGTTTAACTATAAAATTACTTTTTAGTAATTTTACGGGGGAAAACGACTATTCTTTGAGGAATAGCGGTGATTTGAGAGCAAAAAGATAGCAACTAGAATAAAAATTAGCTTTTTTGTCTAGGAGACAAACTAGATAATAGTTTGGGAATAATTAAAAGTGATAATAGGGAGATTGTACAGTAATTAGGTCATTTTGATAATCTTTCTCGATAGATGGGTATCAATAGGGCCGGTTAGATCAGGTAGGAACACCAATCACTCCAACCTCCAGAATATAGCTTAACATTGTCGTATCCGGCTAGGGTAAGGGAAAGGACATTAACACAGGCTGTCACTCCCGAACCACAGTAGAGGATAATTTCTCGATCGCCTTGCCGCTCTTGCCAACGTTGTTTTTGCCGGGCCCGGGGTTGAGAAAAACCCTGACTATCGGTGACTTCTAACCAGGGATAATTAAGCGCCCCCTCGATGTGGCCGGCGATCGGATCGATCGGTTCCCTTTCGCCCCGATAGCGATCGCTTTCCCTGGCATCAATTAACACCACTCCCCCTTGCTCTTTTTGCCTTTTTACCTCCTCGATCGTGACTACCCAATCCTGTTGAACTTGGGGGAGAAAAGCGCCGGTTTTCGGCACAGGTATCTGATTGGAGACGGGATAACCGGCATTTAACCAATTTTGCCAACCACCATCGAGAATGCTGACTCGTTCATGGCCCAGATAACGTAATAACCACCAGAGACGACTGGCAAAGGCAAAACGGGAGGCATCGTAGGCGATAACATGGGTTTGACCAGAAATCACCCCCAAAGAGCTTAATTTAGCGGCTATTGTCTGCGGATTCGGTAAAGGATGACGGCCGCCATGACGGGCAACGGGAGCCGATAAATCGCGATCGAGGTGTAAATAGAAGGCATTTTCAATATGATTGGCTAAATACTCTTGATAACCGAGATCGGGATCGTTTAATTGAAAACGACAGTCAATAACCATCAGATCGGGGCGATCGAGATTAGTCACTAACCAACTAGGAGAAACGAGGGGTGCGATCGGATTCATGGCGGGAAAATTGTTTAATAATTAACAGACAGTTGCGCTGATCTTCGCTGCGAGTATAACTGAGTTGATCGGCGATTTTTTGGAGGATGGGCAGTCCTTGCCCATGACCAGAGAAACTATAGTCATGATAGGCGTTTTTCTCGATAAAGTCCTCTAAATCGAAGGCGGAACCCCGATCCCAGATGCGAATTTCCATCTGGGATCGGGTAATCTCGATCTCGATCTCGATCGGGATTTCGGGAGGTAGGTGTCGGTGAGCGTGACGGACCGCATTAGTAAAACCTTCGGCAAGAGCAAGCTGACACTGGAGCCAGTCTTTTTGGGGAATGCCCGCCCGTTCAAGTTGCTCAAAATAGTTTAAAACGGTATCTAAGGACTTGAGATCGCTATCTACCTGAAAAGAAATCTTCACCCCCGGCTTACCTCTGCAATGCCTTACGCTAGAAGTTATACCATTTTTCCCAAACTATGAATGATGTATTAGCTCGATTCTGGATTTAATCCCGTCTTGAGGTACAAGCAAAGTCATCCGTCAGGGGGTCAGGGGTAAGCAGTAAGATTGAGATAATCGAGTCACAAAAAAGATGGTACGAATTCTAGTAATTGATGATGATGGAGTAATTCAAACGTTTCTGAGCCGCACTTTGCAGAAGGAATACGAGGTTTTAGTTGCCAGTGATGGGGAAGAAGGATTAAAGCAAGCGGGGCAACTAAAACCAGCGATGATTATTTGTGATTGGATGATGCCGGGGATCGATGGGTTGGAAGTTTGCCGGCAAATTAAGCTCAATCCCCAACTGTCAACGACTTTTTTTATCCTCTTAACTTCTTTGGGATCGGTGGAGGATCGGGTGAGGGGATTGGATGCGGGGGCGGATGATTTTTTATGTAAACCGATCGAGATTAATGAGTTAAGAGCGCGCGTGCGGGCGGGAATGCGTTTGCATCAATTAAGTCACGATCTGCGAGCGCAAAAACAATTACTAGAAATGGAGTTAGCGGAGGCGGCGGACTATGTGCGATCGCTGTTACCAGAACCTTTCATTTCTCCAAAACTTGCTATCGATTTTCGCTTCCTTCCTTCTCGTCGATTGGGGGGCGATGGCTTTGATTATTATTGGTTAGATAATGACCATTTGATGTTATATCTTTTAGATGTGGCAGGCCATGGGTTGCGAGCGGCTTTACCTTCCCTTTCGGTGATTAATTTACTCCGTTCTCGTGGTTTAACTCAGGTTAATTACTATCAACCTAATCAGGTTTTACAAGGGTTAAATCAAGTTTATCAAATCAGTCCTAAGAATGATAAATATTTTACTATCTGGTACGGAATTTATGATCAGAAACAACAACAGTTAACCTATGCCAGTGCCGGTCATCCCCCGGCAGTTCTCCTGACTCAAAAACCTTTTGGCCAGGTGATGGAAACCAGACTGAAAGCCCCCGGTTTTCCCATCGGGATGTTTCTAGAAGCAGAATATATTAATCAGGTTCAATCCCTGAATTTACCCAGTAGTCTTTATCTTTTTAGCGATGGAATTTACGAGATCGATTGTGCTGATGGTAGGATGTGGGGACTAGAAAACTTTATTCAATCTTTACGAAATTATCACTGTAATTCCGCCAAAAATCTCGATAATTTTATTGGAGAAATTCAAGCTTTACAATTTGATGGCAATTTTAAGGATGATCTTTCGATCATGCAGGTGGATTTTTATTAATTAATTTCCGAGATTATTTGTTCTAATTCTTCTCGGTTATTAAAAATTTCAAAAACTCGATCCATATCGGTCAATTCAAATAACATTTTTATCTGATCATTAATCGAGCAAATCAATAGTTTACCCCCCGCAGAACGCACGGTTTTTAAGGATAAAACTAGCGCCCCTAAACCAGAACTATCCATAAAGGTGACATCCTTGAAATCAACGATAATAACTTCTGAACCTCCCTGCACGGCTTCGGCAATTTCTTGGCGAAATTGGCCGGCTTGGTTGCCATCTAAAATACCCGATGGTTGAATAACTTTGATTGAAGAACTCATAAAAAAAGGAAAAATTAAATGTTTTCTACCTGCTCACTCATAACTGCTCGCTGAAATCTGCTGACAGCAGCGAATCTTTAACTATTTTTAACATATTAGGGTCAAGAAAAGCGCAAAATTAAAAATAGGAATTTTTGAAACTGCATGGAAAGTTACGATGTCATCCTCATCGGTGCGGGGCATAATGGTTTAGTTTGTGCCGCCTATCTCCTCAAAGCTGGTTATCGCGTCCTCCTTCTCGAACAGCGTAGCGTACCAGGAGGAGCGGCTACCACAGAAGCGGTTATCCCAGATCTGGCCCCTGATTTTAAGTTTAATCTCTGTGCGATCGATCACGAATTTATCTTTTTGGGACCGGTAATTGAGGAATTGGAGCTAAAACGCCACGGATTAGAGTATTTATTCTTCGATCCTACCGTTTTCTGTCCCCATCCCTCCGGCCAATATTTTCTTTCCTATCGCTCTCTGGAAAAAACTCACGCCGCAATTGCCCAGTTTTGTCCGCGAGATGCCGATCGCTACCTTCAGTTTATCGACTATTGGGCGCAGTTGATGAATGCGATCGGTCCTTGGTTTAATGCCCCGCCCCAAGATTTGCTCAGAATCGCCCGCAATTATAACTCTAGTGCCTTAGCTAGTGTCTGGAAAGCGATCGGCTCGAAAAAGAAACTGCTCGACTTCATCCGCACGATGATTACTTCCCCCGAAGATGTCCTCAATGAGTGGTTTGAGAGCGAATTTGTCAAAGCACCCCTGGCTCGTCTAGCGGCAGAAATTGGCGCTCCTCCCTCCCAAAAAGGTATTACCTCCGGGATGATGATGATGGCGATGCGTCATTCCCCTGGAGTGGCTCGCCCTCGTGGTGGTACGGGCGCACTAACCGAGGCTCTGGTGAAATGCGTTGTTAGTCTCGGTGGGGTAATTTTAACCGAGCAGAAGGTTAAACAGATTCTAATCGAGGAAGGACAAGCGATCGGGGTTAGGGTGGACTCTGGACAAGAATATCTGGCAAAAGCGGGTGTTATCTCTAATATTGACGCTAGACGAGTCTTTTTACAGTTAGTCGCCCCCGCCGATGTGGATGCCGCCGATCCAGAATTGCGAGAAAGGGTAGAACGGCGAATTGTCAATAACAATGAAACAATTCTTAAAATTGATTGCGCCCTCGCGGAAGCGCCAAGGTTCGAGGCTTACGATCACAAAGAGGAGTATTTACAGGGAACGATTCTCATCGCCGATTCCGTGCGTCACGTTGAACAGGCCCACGCTTTAACGATTTTGGGGCAGATTCCCGACGAAAATCCCTCGATGTACCTAGATGTCCCCACTATTCTCGATCCCTCCATGGCCCCCCAAGGCAAGCATACCCTCTGGATCGAATTTTTTGCCCCCTATCAGATTGCCGGGGCCGAGGGAACAGGATTAAACGGCACGGGATGGACGGAAGAATTAAAAAATCGCGTGGCCGATCGAGTTCTTGATAAACTGGCCGATTATACCCCAAATCTCAAATCCGCCATTATTGCCCGTCGGGTGGAAAGTCCGGCCGAATTAGCTAATCGTTTGGGTTCCTATAAAGGTAATTACTATCATCTTGATATGACTTTAGATCAGATGATTTTCCTGCGTCCTTTGCCGGAAATAGCTAACTACAAAACCCCCATTAAAAACCTTTATTTAACCGGGGCAGGAACTCACCCCGGCGGCTCAATTTCGGGGATGCCAGGGCGCAATTGCGCTCAGGTTTTCCTGCGGGATCAAAGCACTTTTCTGCAAAGATTATTTAACTAAATCCCCTCCTCCCCAAAATCCCGATCCCTCACGGGGGGACAGAGAACCTGAAAAGTTTACAGGGTGTAGGGGGTGGGGGTAGGGAAAAATTTTTGACTTGCCCTTACAGGTCAAAACGATCGATGATTGAGAAAAGAAGGTGATTGTTCTTGATATTGGGCTAATCATCCCTGACAAGATTCAGATTAAAAGCGATCGCCTTTGCTGTTTTAATAAGGTTGAGGTTGAAAATTATCGGGAATATCGAGTTCAAATACTTGGTCATGAATCCGAGCCACATAAAGCCCTTCTTGCAGAATTTTTTCCCGTAATTCTGGGGATAAATCAACGGCTGCTAATATGCCATAGAGTTTTTTATCTTTGTGTTCAGAAAAAAAGCGGCGAAACCGTTGCAAAATACTTTTTAACTGAGTAATAGATTCCTCTCTGGCATGACTTTTAACCTCAACGATATAAGCAGTATTTAGCTCACCATTGGTATAGGCAAGGACATCAATTTCTAGGTGTTGTCCATTTTTACTGACTCGGACACTGGGACTAACCACTTCCATACCAAAGCGTTGCCTGAGAATCGTTTCCATTGAAGGAAGGGCAAGTCCTTCGGTAAAGCTGCCGAATTTTGCACCGAGTCCCCCAATTTGCTGACCTAATTCTTTGAGTTGTTTGTCAGTTTTCTTCTGTTGTCGGTCAGTTTCCTTGATTTGTTGGGCGTTTTCCTTCTGTTGTTGACTAACTTCCTTCAATAGCAGGTCAGTCTCCTTGAGTTGTTTGTCAGTTTCTTTTTGAGCAGCAGTTAATTCGGCTTGAGCAGTCGCTAATTCGGCTAAGAGTCGCCATACGTCTTCTGATGTAGTTGCCATAGATGATTTTTTCCCGATGTCACCTATTCACTATTTTATTGGATTTCTGCGCTTGCCGAAGACACTGGGGAGCAGACTGCTGATTCAATTGGGTAAGGTGGAGGCTAATTCATAGAACAAGAATCACTGCCACCAGCGACTAACATCCCTAATACTTTGATACACTTTTCTGAAGGCTTCAATTCCACCAAAATGAAGGATTAAAGGGACTAAGTTAGGAATAGTTTCGAGGAAATGAGGACGAGTGAGAGTCCTCAAAGCATGAAAGGTTTTTTCCCAGAAGGATAGGTCAATATTGGCAGGGGTTAACACCTGAGTTATAATTGGAACGAAAATTAACTAAGGCAGTTGTTCTCAAATGAAATTAAAGGAAAGGTATATCACCGATGAGCAGGGTAATCGAATAGGTGTTCTTTTAGATATAGAAGAATATCAGAAACTGCTGGAAGAATCAGAAGAGTTAGATGCCATTAGAGCCTATGATTTGGCTGTCTCAGGAGAGGATGATGAAATTCCTTTTGAAGTAGCGATTGCTGAAATTGAAAATAGTCAGCAATGAGTTACAATATTACTATTAAAAAACGTGCTTCTAAGGCTTTAGCAAATCTCCCAAAGGATGATTATCAAAAAGTTCGAGATGGCATTAGAGAATTAGCTGAAAATCCAAGACCATCAGGAGGTCTAAAACTGACAGGAAGAGAAGGTTGGCGAGTTCGGATTGGAGTTTATCGAATTATTTATGGGATCGATGATTCAGAAAAGAAGGTGATTGTTTTTGATATTGGGCATCGAAAGCATATTTACCGCTAAATACAAGCAATCATCCCTCACAATATCAGAGCAAAAGCACTCGCTGATTCAATTGGATAAGGCGGAGGCTAATTCATAGAACAAGAATCACCGCCACCAGCGACTAACATCCCTAATACTTTGATACACTTCTCTTAAGGCAACCTCCCCCCCCCCAAATGAAGGATTAAAAGCAGGTTAGAAATAGTTTTAGAGTAATTCTAAGAATTCTTCGATAGTTAAACCCGCTTCTTTAACAATCCCTGCCATTGTATAAGCATTAACCGGATTTGCTCGTGGAATGGTGATAGTCTGTTCTCCATTTGTCATAGTAATATGTTTTCTCTGTCTAGTGATGCGGAATCCCGCTTTTTCAAAGGCATTAACAGCGCGTAGATGATTAATTCCGGGTAATTTTGGCCTACTTATCCTACTTCTACATAACGCACTTCAGCATCTTTGTTTAATTCTTCAATTGTCTCTAAATAGTCTTGTATCGCTTCTTTGATATTTTCTATAGCTTCTGCTTCAGTGTCCCCCTGTGACCAACATCCGGGTAAACCGGGACACCAAATTGCATAACCTTCTTCGCTTTGTTTGAGTCGAACTTGATAGCGCATAAATAGTGACTGTTATAGTTACATTATCAGTTGATCGTAGCACTTCTAATTGATTTATGGGAATCACCGCCACCAGCGACTCACCTCCCTAATCCCTTGAAACACCTCTCTTAAGGCAACCTCCCCCCCCAAATGAAGGATTAAAGGGACTAAGTTGGGAATGGTTTTGAGGAAATTAGAACGAGTGAGAGTACCCAAAGCCTGAAGGGTTTTTTCCCAGAAAGATAAGTCAACATTGGCAGGGGTTAATTGGGCGGTTAAGGCTTTTAATGCCTCTGCACGGGAGGATTCAGACCCAAACTCTCTGGCAACCACTAAAACTTCTGGTAACACTTGTGGTAAATGGGGAGCTAACCCTATCAATGCCTCTACACGGGAGGATTCATCCCTAATCCCTCTGGCAACTTCTAAAGCTTCGGGTAACAAAATTTCCGGTAAATGGGGAGCTAACCCTGTCAATGCCCTTGCACGGTGGTATTCATTCCCAATGGCTCTGGCAACTGCTAAGGCTTCGGGTAACAAAGCAGGGAAAAGATATAGCGGTAAGCGCTTGAGTGAGATACAGACCAAGCTTTGCCTAGCATGGTTTATAGCTTGTGACACTGTACCTAATACGACTGCACACCGCTATAAGCTAGTGAGGTACACATATTTTTCTTCCCTTTTGACTTTT
>NZ_JAPZSO010000046.1:0-24702 GCF_027531715.1 Microcystis sp. LE19-8.1F
GCAAAATTAATTACACATCTAAGCCACTACTCCGTCAGACTTCTGGTGTGAGGAAACAGTGAACTGAAAACTCAAATCCGATCCCTAATAGCTGTCTCCCGTCTCCCGTCTCCCGTCTCCCGTCTCCCGTCTCCCGTCTCCCGTCTCCTGACGACCGTCTCCTGACGACCGTCTCGACTAGGAAATTAATTTTGCACGACTACTTACCATACTGCGCCCTTTTGCCGTTATTGATACTGGCGAACGCGGCGTTGTCATGTACTTTGGCAAAGTGCAAAAACAAATCCTCGATGAAGGAATTCATCCCGTTATACCGATTGTCACCAAGATCAAGCACCTCAATGTTCGAGTACAAACAACCGAAGTAAAAGCAAAAGGAGCTTCCAAAGATTGGCAAGATGTGGAAACAACTATTATCGTTAACTGGCACATCGACCCCGACAAAGTTAATCAGATTTATCAACAAGTTGGGGATATCAATGTGATTGTCTCCGGTATTATAAATCCAGCAGTATCGGAAATTGTCAAAGCGGCAACAGCACAACGTCCCGTACAAAATATCTGGCAAGAGCGAGGAGAACTCAAACGTGAAATTGACACTTCCCTCGCAGAAAGACTGAGACGTTATGGGATAATTATCAATGATGTATCTCTCGTTAATTTTGGTTTTTCTGAAGAGTTTAACGCGGCGATTGAAGCCAAACAAGTAGCGGAACAAAAGGCACAAGAAGCTGCTTTTCGCGCACAACAAGCAGAACAGGAAGCGAAAGCGGAAATCAACCGCGCGTCCGATACACTTACCTGATGGCTTAACATCCTCTTTTACTTCACAAGAAAGAACAAATTGACAATAATAGCCGTCAGCGCGTTTAATAAGCCTAACTCGCTTGATGTCAGACTGCTGAAAGTATCCTAAGTCCCAAGTCCCTTTTAGCTTAAGTGTTCCAATCTCCTTTTTGTCGCTAAAGTGAATAGTTTTCGGATTAATAAGTTTCCATCCCGTTGTTTTATATTCAACCGAGCGGGAAAACTTTTTAAACCGTGGATACCCCTTTTTCCCGATTACCTTCTGCTTGGTGCGGGGACTTGCGCCGTGCGACGGCGCATCCGCGCTCCGCTTCTTACAGTTGTCAAAGAAACGGGAAATAGAAGACCATGCCCTTTCAGCGGCTCGACTGAGCATCGCCGAACGTCCGATGCTTGCCTTGCCTGAGAATTTAATTGACCAGCAAATTTAAAGTCATGGGCTAAAACTCGACAATAAGCCGATAGATCATACTTATTTACACCTTTGTTGTCCATCCAATATCTTAAGCATTTATTGCGGATGAATTGGGCGGTGCGGATAGCATCGTCTATAGCCTGATATTGTTTTAATTTAGCCTCAACTTTAAACTCTAGGACAAACATTTACGCTAAAATTTCAAGAATAAACTTGTTCTAACACATTAAATATTAACTGACAACCCATTATCTAAAAGCCGCCCTCTGCTACGCGGGCATGGCGGGGAACCTTAAACCCAAGTTTTCGGTAATGCTTCATCCTCAGAAAAGGGAAACTCAACTGTACTAGGCATGAGCAGCTGCAAACATCCTGAATCATCTGCATCAGAATGTTTGCAGCTGCCGTTGCGTCGTAGGGCGACCAAATTGGGTACTCTGATGCGGAGAAGATGAATTGTAGTTCAGCGTCTGGGATTTGTGTGGCCAGGAGTTTGAAGAGTGATAATTTGTCTGACTGGCTCAGATTGTTGACCAGAGGAATTAACTCAGCGAGTGACATGGTTTAAACTTCTAGAGGTGCGAGAATGAATTCTCAATAAAATCTTAATTGGGGGTATTATCTGGAAAAATTCGTCTAGTATATAGTCAGAGAGAGTTTTAAATAGTTTAGAAACATTCTTTGGTATGTAAAACCTATGGAAGTTAGAGAGATTAAAATTCGTGTTGACGCGGAATCGGCCGAAATTTATGAATCAGCTATATTTGCTGATCGCCAAAAGCTTGATGCTCTTCTTAGTTTGAGGTTGAAAGAATTTGCTAGAAAACGCCGCCCACTAGAGGCTGTTATGAGTGATATCAGTCGGAAAGCACAAGCTAGAGGCTTAACTCCCGAAATTTTGAGTAATTTGCTAAGTGAGTAAAGTGAGATACGTTTTTGATACCAACGTGATCATTAGCTCTTTGCTGTTTGAGGGCAGTAATCCTGACTTGGCAATTAGGTATGCACTCCAAAATGGCAACATTTTGTTCTCATTAGAACTAATAGAAGAAATTGACGAAG
Organism: Microcystis sp. LE19-8.1F; assembly: GCF_027531715.1. NCBI lineage: Bacteria > Bacillati > Cyanobacteriota > Cyanophyceae > Chroococcales > Microcystaceae > Microcystis > Microcystis sp. LE19-8.1F. The sequence continues at coordinate 2,285 of NZ_JAPZSO010000046.1, forward strand.
TTCTCAGTCGTGCAAAGTTTAGAAAATATATCACAGATGAAGAAAGGGAAGAATTTTTAGACAGCTTTATAGATAGGGGAATATTGATTGAGGTGGTAGATGTTGTCAAGGAGTGCCGTGATGCCAAGGATGACAAGATTTTAGAGTTATCGCTTAGTGGTAAAGCTGATTTGATTATCAGTGGAGATAAAGATCTGTTGGTTCTTAATCCTTTTCGCTCAATACAAATACAATCTGTTGAGCAGTTTCTAAAAAGTGTTGGTCACTATCCACCAAACAAAGAGGCATAAAACATCACTGCACTCGACCGTATGCTAAACTATCCGTTAGAGGTGCGAGAATGAATTGATTATAAGCGATAGATTAATCTCTGTAATATCCCCAAGGGAGGGATGAGAAGGAAAATTTCCCTAGAGTCTTTCCATCAGGGGGATTACATGAATAAATTCTCAATAAAATCAACACAATATCAGAGTAAGAGCCTCTAAAAATCTAGCAAATTATCGCAGTTATCTCGGCCGTCGGCTTTTTTTGATCACTCCCACCTTATCCCCCAAACTAACGTCGTCTCAACAAATTTTTCATCTCTCCCCAGATAGAAAGTTGACCACCTAGACTAGAGGGATGAGTGAAAATTCCTTGACGGGGACTGAATAAAAAGGCCAACATAAATAGGGTAAAAGCGACAAGCACGATCGCCGGTCCAGAGGGTAAATTCCAGTAATAACTTAAATACATCCCACTGATACTAGAAATAATACCCACACCCACACCCACACCCATGACTTGATGAAGACGAGTAACTAAAAGATAAGCAGTGGCTGCCGGGGTAATCAAAAGGGACAAAACGAGGATTACTCCCACCGCTTGGAGACTAGCAACGATTGTCAGGCCGATCAGGAGCATTAAGCCTAAATCTAATAAATTTACCGGTAAACCCGCCGCTTGCGCCCCGATTTTGTCGAAAGTGTAGAATAATAGTTCTTTATACAGGAGCAAAACGGTTAATAAAACGATAACGGCAATAATTAGGGTATCGCGAATGTCGGCAGCAGTAACACCGAGAATATTGCCGAAGAGAAAGTGATTAAGGTCAATTTTGTTGTTTTTTTGGATGAGAGTGATCAGGGTGATGCCAAGGGCAAAAAAAGCCGAGAAAACAATACCCATGGCCGCATCTTCTTTGATTGGGGAACGATTACGGATCAAGTTAATCAGTAGGGTACTGACCATTGAGGCTAGTAAAGCACCCAGGAGAAGATTAAAATTACCAATAAAAGCGATCGCTAGTCCGGGTAAAACCGAGTGACTGATGGCATCGCCCAAGAGGGCCAAACGTTGTACCATCAGGTAGGTTCCCACCACCGCACAGATGATCCCGACGATGATAGCTTCAATTAGGGATCTCTGCATGAAACTATACTGCAAGGGTTCGATTAATCCTGTTAATAGATTGTTGCCCATGAATCTGCCTTGGGGTTAAATTTTTCTGATTCTCGATCGAGGTTTTGCTCCTAGGGTCTATCTTCTAAATCGGGGGAGAAGATAGGTTAGGATAATTAGGATTAATTGTAAGTTTTTTCGCTCCCAACCGCCGCCATGGATACCCCCGTTCTTTCCTCAACTTTTTTTCTGACTCTCCTGCTCATGGTGGGATTATTCTTTTTTATTCGCGGTTCCGTCAAAGAGCGTATCGAACAGCGTGTCTATCTTACCAGTACCAGTGACGACCAACTATTAGAACAACTGCGAGATTATTTTGACCGACGTTCCTATCAAGTCAAAGCGATCGAACCCGAACAGAATATTGTCAGATTACAGGGTTTTGTGCCGCCTAGCCCTTTTCTAGCGATATTTTTGACAATTTTAGCGGCCTTGGGTTTATTTTGCTTCTCACTGGTGTTATCGGTGTTATTTCCCGATACTAATCCCTATATTTTTGCTCTTGTGGGTTTATCTCCCCTCGCGGGTGTTTTCTATTGGCAAAAAGTCGGCCGTTTAGAAGAAGTGGCTTTTAAAGTAGAAAGCAAATCTCAGCAAACGGAATTAACTGTCAAAGCCCATCGGGACGAGTTAAGACAACTACAAGATAGTTTAACCTTTCTGGAAAGACAATAAGCTTTTTATGCCCTACGAGCGCCTAATTTATCTGGCCGATACCGATGCGGCCGGTGTGGTTTACTTTGCCCATCTTCTCTCGATCTGTCATGAAGCCTACGAGTTTTCTTTAGCACAATTTGGCATCAATATCAAGGATTTTTTCAAAGATTCTCCGGTTGCCCTACCGATTACTCAAGCGGAAATCCAGTTTTTTCGGCCCCTTTTTTGTGGTGATCGCATACAAATTGATTTCACTGCCCGATCCCTGAGCGAAAACGAGTTTGAATTGCAGTATAAAATTTATTTCGCTGAAATCATGGTCGGAAAAGCAAAAACCCGCCATGTCTGCATCGCTCCCACCACTAGAGAAAGAATCCCTTTCCCGGAATCTTTAAAAAATTGGTTAGGATATTTATCAACCCTAGAGGAGACTGGTATTTAAGGGATGATTTGGACAGATTTAACGATAATTTTAACTAGGGATTGGTGGCACAATGCTTGGCAATTATTTAACCTTAGTACCGGGAGGATTGTCTGGAATTCTTTTCTGGCCTTTATCCCCTTTATCCTCAGCTTTTGGTTATTTCGGACTACCCTCGATCGTTCCCTAGTCTGGTGGTTAATTCTCTTAGTTTTCCTGCTTTTTTTACCCAATGCTCCCTACATTCTCACCGATAGTATTCATTTAATCTCTTATATTCAGCAGGATTACGCCAAAAGTTTAATTTTTTTAGTTTTAATTCCCCAGTATAGTATCTTTATTTTTGTTGGCTTTCAGCTATACGTTCTCTCCTTACTTAATTTAAAAAGTTATTGTCAGCAAAGTCAGCTAAATTCAGCAGTTTTACCCCTAGAAATAACTCTCCATTTTTTAAGTGCGATCGGTATCTATCTAGGGCGTTTTCTCCGGCTGAATAGTTGGTATCTAATCACTCAACCGCAGCAACTATTCTGGAGTTTGCAGAATTTACTGACTCAAAAATCTTTGATATTTATCCCTGTCTGTTTTTTAATTATTTGGTTACTATACGAGATCAACAAAAGACTTTACAATCGATTTTTTGCCTCCTGCGAGAATAACTAGAATTTCTACTACAAAAATCTGCCTAAATCGAATTCGGTTGTGGCAGTAATGTCTCGAAAACGTTCTTGACTGATAATTAACAATAATCTTTCAGTATAATCCACCGCACCGCGCAATTCTCGTTCTAATCTTGCTAAACCGGCGTTAGCATATTCCTCGAAAATTGTCACTCGCAAAGCTTCTGAATCTACCCCGTGGGGAGAAAGAATTTTTGTATCTTGGAATTCATTGACTGCCAATAATTTGATTAGGGTATCGTAGCCACGAGAAATAAAAATTTCCAGGTTAATAGGTGAGGGTTCCTTCGCTACATTTTCTATCGCCACCCTCTCTTGATATCTTACCCCTAAAGCCGCCGCAAAAGCGATGACATCAGCATAGGTTTGAAAGGGTCCAATTCCCTGATTAAAATTAACTAAGGACTGGACAAATTCCCCTTTATCTCTAGCAATACGCACTCGATGAATGGACATATTTATCAAGTAAAAAGTAAAAAAGGTTACAAAATTCAGGAGATAGAAGTTATCAGTATTTATCAACTAATTTGTCTATCCCCTCCCCGCTATAACTGCTTTAAGGATAAGTTTTAATTAGTCCTTTAGCTTGGTAAACATGAAATTGTTCGATGGCGACACCACCGCGCTTGATGGGAATGACAGCTACTTTAGTTATATCTTGGAAATAGGGACGGTAGCGATCGATTATTTCCGGTCTTTCTAGGGAACTATTTGTAGTAATTAATAAACCATTTTTACCGATCCATTCTTGAGGATTAAACCAAATTTGATAACCCCTTTGATCGTTGTTAAAACAGGTGACAGGAATAGGAACTAGGGGATAGAGAGCCATATCTAGCCATGCTGTCACATAAAAACTATGGGTAAAAACGAAGCTAGAATCTTTTAAGAGTGCTAATAATTCTGGCGAATTAGCAAAGCCTTGGCGCAGTTGATCGATATCGACAATTTCCCGAGAAGGGTCCTGTTCTGGGGCAATAATTCCCCCAAAAATTGCGTATTGACTAGGTTTTTGGAAAGTGCCAAAAGTAACGTGAAGCATTGCTATAGATAAAACAGTAACGATAAAAATTCCCGATCCCCATAACCATCTTGTTACCCAGATTCGAGAAGATTGCTGCCAAGTATTGGCCTTTTCTCCTAATAAAATTGTGCCGGACCAGAACCCGGGTAAAATCCAACTAGGGGCGAGATAATGGGAAGCACCCACATAAAGCATTCCCAGGATTAAAGGCAGAGAAACCGAGAGAATTAACCATTTTTTTACTGATTCTTCTTCTCGATGAAAAAATCTTTTTTTCGAGATAAAGTTAGGGATTTGTTCGCCAAAGCTTTTAAATGTCACCCACCACATCGGCAAACCGAAAGGAGGAAACATCGTGGCGATACTAATGCCAATAACCGAGAGAATACCAAGAATATTAAAGGTTTTGGGTTCTCCAGAAAAACGGTCTTCTAGATGAAAGCGAAAGGAAATCCAATCATGGTTAATATTCCAGTAGATAATCGGCAATAAAGTTATCAAAAAAAGAATAAATCCTAATCCCAACCAGGGCGATCTAAATACAGGCCAATAGCGGGGAGTGGTCAGACAAAATAAAACTAAACCAAAGCCCAAAATAAAGCCATGATATTTACTTAAAACCGCCAATCCTACGGCAAGTCCAATATAAGCGAGACGATAGCTAGGATGATAGTTTTTTCCCCGAATTGGCCAGAATTCTTGGGCAGCTAAATAGACTGTTAATGACCAAAAAAAGATTAAAGGACTATCTGGCTGCGAGAGAATCCCGAAGACGATCCCATAGATGGGGATGAGAGTAGCGATCGCTAAAGTCATTCTGGCGACCGGCAGACTGAACAATTTTAAAGCCGTCAGATATAGCAAGCAGAGGCTGCCGGTATAGAGAAGGAGAGTACCGAAGCGAATGGTAAATTGATTGACTAATCCCGTGATCCAAGTCCCAAAACCCGTGGAAATCGCTACTATTGGCGGATGATCGAAATAACTCCAATCTAGATTATGGCTGTAAACGTAATAATATGCCTCATCGTACCCGGGATAAAGCCCCAGAGCGATGATTATTCTAAACAGGAGTCCACCGATGAGCAGATAAACGGCAATGCGATCGCTAAGTATTTTGGTCAAAATTCTTACCTCATTTCATCGCTAAAACTGATGTTAGAGACGGGAGATTTTTGGGGTTGCCAGATTCGAGATTGTGCATCTATGGCAAGGTTAGATTTAAGTGTGATCTTTAGTTACTATATCACCAACTCTGTCATCTCTTAGCCCTTGGCTATCGGCAAACTCTCCCTAGTCGTTGCTGATTGGGGATATGAACGAGGATTAAGGGAAGGGGGAACTTAGATAAAACTGATGTTAATTAAATAACTTTTGCCCCTATCAAAGCAATAATAATCAGGGCGATAAATTGCGGAATTAATAATCTTAGTGCTTGTTTAGCAATTTCTTCAGTCAGGAAAATAGAAGTTAAAACACCAACAATTAACACTATATTTTGCGAGAAGATAATACTATTTTTCTTGAACTGATAAGTGTTACAAAAAAAAAGTAAAACTGATAAGTTTTTTAAATTTTATGAGATTTTTTCCTTGGTAAACAATTCGAGCGCTTATCGCTCTCTTCGGTAATCTAAAGCCTTTTTTATATCCTGTCAAGACCTTCCCTCTTTGGGGGGAAGACAGGTTTCCCGTTTTTTTGTAGTTGCCAGCGTTTTTGCGAGCGGTTCATCCGCTCGAATGGTCTGGACTATGCCAAAACAAAAACTGTCTGATCGGACGATACCGATTCTCGATTTTCGGTGTACGGTCTGGCTGGCATTTCGAATAATTTCTAAGTGCGAGTAGAGAGACAATTACGAACTTCGTTACAAACACAAGGATATATCTTGACTTATCTTTCTGCCAGAGTTCTTGTTTTCTGTTAACAGACCAATGCCAGAGGACTAAATGCCCATCTCTTCCCAATAAAGTTCAATCCCGGAAGAGAAATCCTTCGGTTTATTTTAAAGTAAATTAGACTCTTTCAAACCCGATAATGCTGCATCTACATCTAGGATTTTCTGACCCATGATGTGGTTATCATCTTCTCCTTCTGATTGAATAGCGGCAATATAGGTTGAATTAACTGATTTTAGAGCATCAAACTGAGCAAAAGAGGGCAATAAGTTACCTTTATCGCTGAGACAAAAAATATTTTTAGAGTCAGATAGGCTGAAGATAATTGTACATAGTGATGATCCCCAAGGACCGACAATATATTTATGCTTATTTACTAAATATATCTTTTCTTGTAGAGTCAAATTTTCTGAATAAATAATAGCAAAGCCACGTTCTCTTAATATATTTTCTAGTTGCTCTTCCCCTAGAATTTGTCGGTTGGCTTTTTTTAGTTTAGTTCGAGAAATGTAAAGCGGTTGCTCAGTTTGCGTGACTTTATCGGGTAAGAGCTTTTGGGCTACTAACTCGGGAACAAGTTTATGACAGCTAAAAACCTCTCTTCTGTGAAGACTCAGAGAAGGATAAGGAAAAACAACCTCTCCTAGTATCACAGGTCTAGTTAACTCTAAGAATTGCTCAGAGTCTAAGTCAAGAGCAGTCATAAATTCGTCAACGAAATTCCTAGAGACCTTTAAGTCGCTGATAGACTTAGCTTTATGAGGTTGTCCGATTACCAAAATTCCTAATTTTTCAGCTTGTTCTAAGTACCAAAGACGACTAATTGTTTCACAAAGAAAATGTCCATAGTGTAGTGTGACATTTTCTCCATACATAAATTTCTGATCAATCTTTTTGATTTTAGTAGTATCAATAGATTGATGGGATAAAGATTTAAATTCCTGAGAATCTTGCTCGGATTTTGGAATCCATGGCATTTTGGATGTGTTAATTCTTGAGCCATCTCTTAAATCATAGAAAGCTTGATACCTAGGAACATAAAGGACATCTTTGACGGTGATAGTCTTCTCTAGAGGTAGTTTCTCACTGTAGTTTATACTATAATAGTTTTCTTTAACTATTTCCAATTTATCGGGGTGATAATTCAAAAAATTAGTCTGGTATTTCTGTGGATATTGTCTCTCTGTAGCACTAATTCTTAAGGATTTGTAATTATTTTCCCATTGACTCGATACTGAGTCTTTTATCCTTCTAGGAACAAATAGAGCTTGGCTTTTTGATAAATATTTAGACCAATTATAGTTGGCTACATCTAGTATTTTGGCGGTAATTCCTTGCATAGAAATTTTAATACAAATTATTAGAGTACCCGTGCATTATAACATGAATTTTTGCCAATGTCAAGGTTCATGGCTAGAAAGTTTCCATTCTGACTAATTTCTAAGCGCGAGTAAAAAGCCGTTGGTGTCAAGGTACAAACTACTTAGGTTAGGTATAAATTTGTTGGGCAGTCGTTTCCATTGGATCATTTGAAAAAGCGATCGCATCTTAAAACCTGACTCAGTGACAAACTGCGATCATCCCCATTCAATGGGTTGTTTGCAGAAAATTAGAACTAGCTAATTTTTCCTCAATCCAGTCTTTGACAATAGCTTGTAACGGTAAATCACGACGCTGACTTTCTTGCTCAAGAGCCTCTACCATCCATGAGGGAAACTCAAACGCAATTGTTTGTTCCTCGGAATTAGAACGTTTAATTTTAGTTAAATCCAAATATTCGATGATATTTTCTCCATCATCAAATTTGCGGTCAAAATCTTCAGCTTTCATAAATTTGCACCACTTCAGGTTTAGAGCGTCGGGCTGAAATAATAGAGTCCTATTCCTAGATTAGACCATTAGGGGATAGGGGAATTTCAACTAAAACCCCAAAACCCAACACCCAACACCCTAATTTAGTGATTTAATAAAACCGACCACTGCTGCAGGAGATAAAAACTATGTGTATTCTCGGTTTTGATCCGGGTAAGGATAAATGTGGGATCGCGGTCAGGTCATCGACGGGGAAAATTTATACCCATGAGGTGATAGCATCGTCACAAGCGATCGAGCGTTTAGCCAGTCTCTGTCAACAATATCCGATCGAATTGTTGGTGATGGGGAATCAAACCACCTCGAAAAGTTGGCACCAAAAAATTGCCGCTCGTGTCACCATCCCGATTACTCTAGTGGATGAACGCAATAGTACCCTAGAAGCGCGCGATCGCTATTGGGTTATGTTTCCCCCCAAAGGATTACAGAAACTCATCCCCCAGGGGATGCGTCTTCCCGATCGCCCCATTGATGATATAGTAGCGATTCTGCTGATCGAACGTCATTTACAGTCCAAATAATGTCACACTACAAAATAGACACAGCAGGGTGAATTGACGATGCTCCTAAGTAAAGGTTTTGAAGTGGAAATGTACACCGGAACGGCAGCCGGAGAAATTATCGGTTTATCCGATCGCATTGTCAAGGATTTAGATGGTTTTGTCCGAGAACCGGATAGTCGTAACGTAGAATATACTACGGCTCCCATGACTAACTATGACCGTCTTTTATGCGCTACTTTAAAACCTCGTCTGGCTCTACGGCAATATTTGCGTCGTTTAGGCGATTATACCCTCATCCCTGGCAGTACCCTCTCCTTGGGCGATAGTCAACATTTTTATCGCAGTGACCCCCACAATCCCTATCATGACTATATCGAACAGACCTACGGCACTAATGTAGTCACGGCCAGTATTCATATTAACGTCGGTATTAGCGATTATGAGGATTTAATGCGTGCCTGTCGCTTAATTCGCCTAGAAGCTCCTTTATACTTGGCTTTAAGCGCTTCTTCTCCCTTTCTCGACGGTAAAATCACCGGTTCCCATTCCCGTCGTTGGCAAGTTTTCCCCCAAACTCCCGCTTATGTTCCCCTCTTTGAAAGTCATAAACATTTTGTCACTTGGACTGAGGAACAATTAAAACTCGGTACGATGCAGAATGTTCGTCATCTCTGGGTGTCGGTACGTCCTAACGGGAGCAATCGTCCCTATAATCTCAATCGTCTAGAATTGCGAATTTGTGACCTGATTGCTCATCCTATTAGTTTATTAGCAGTTATGGCTTTTTTAGAGGCCCGTTTAACTCAACTTCTCCACGATCCCCAATTAGACCCCTTGATTTTAAGTCAATTACCCAGCAGCAGTCGCAGCGAGGATTTATTAACTTTAACCCAAGAAAACGAACAGGCTGCCGCGCGTTTTAGTCTTGATGCCACCCTGAGACATTGGTACGATGGCCGGGAAATCTTAGCTAGGGATTGGATTAAAGACCTCTATGTTCAAGTTTATCCGATCGCTAAAGAAAGGGGTTTTAGTTGTTTCCTCTCTCCCTTACAAAAAATCCTCCGCGAAGGTAACACTGCACAACAATGGTTAAAACAATACGACCAAGGTATGGATGTTAAAAGTATTATCAAACAGGCGATTCTTACCCTAGAAGAACAGGAACGAGACTTAGAACATAAATTATGTCAGCATATTCTAGTCGCTTAAATAATTATTTTAAGGACATGGTAATTAAACCCTGTTGACCGAGAAGAATTTCCCGCAGCAGCGTACAAATTCCCACCCAAATAATCGGAGAAATGTCAACTCCTCCCAAGGGGGGTATGAGTTTACGCACGGGGATTAAAAAAGGTTCCGTTGGCCAGGCAATCATATTAAAGGGAAAGCTATTTAAATCTACCTGTGGATTCCAAGTCAGCACGATCCGTAAGATAAACAAAAGGGTCATCAACCCTAAGATAATTCCCAATGTCCAACTTAATGCGATCGCTGTGTCCATAGTCTCCAATCCCGTCTTTTTTACCGATTATCTTCCCTAAAATATAACAGTTTTTGTCTCATTTAATCATCCTAATCGCCCCAGCACCCTGCCAGTTATTCTTGTCAACCTCCCGGGTAAAAATGCCTCCAAGAAAAAGTCCCCATAGGGCTTGACAAATCAGCCAGACTTGACTTATACTTTTCTTATAATGGGAATCCGTGTCGCCCTGTAACCACCCTCTTTTCAGACCAGATAACGACCATCTTTTGCTGACCTCAGAAGTAACTTAAAGATGACAGAATTTCGCATCGAGAAAGACAGCATGGGAGAAATTCCCGTACCTACCGATAAACTTTGGGGAGCGCAGACCCAAAGATCCCTACAATACTTTAGTATCGGTGATAATCTCATGCCCCAGGAGATGATCGCGTCCTATGCCATTCTCAAAAAAGCCTGTGCAATTGTCAATCAGCAAAAAAATCGTCTCAGTCAGGAGAGAAAAAACCTAATCTGTCAAGTCTGCGATGAAATTTTAGCCGGACAACACGCAGATAACTTTCCCCTCTACGTTTGGATGACGGGAAGTGGCACTCAATTTAACATGAACATCAACGAAGTCATCTCCAATCGTTGTAGTCAACTGACGGGGAATCCTCTGGGTAGCAAAACTCCCGTCGATCCCAACGATCATGTTAATATGTCCCAATCGACGAATGATTCCTTTCCCTCGGCCATGTATATTGCCGTTGCCTTGGCAGTCAAGGAAAAATTAATTCCCAGTCTGCAACTATTACGGAATAGTCTCGATGAAAAGGCGCAATTATGGGCAAATATAGTTAAAATTGGTCGCACTCACCTACAGGATGCCACCCCTTTAACCCTCGGACAAGAATTCTCCGGTTATGTGGGTTTATTGGATGATGGCAGCGATTGGCTAGAAAAATGTCTAGAAAAAGTCTATCGTTTATCCTTGGGAGGAACTGCCGTCGGTACGGGAATTAATGCTCCCCCGGATTTTGATCGAGATGTGGCGGCCGAAATCGCTAATCTGACCAAATTACCCTTTATTACCGCTCCTAATAAGTTTACCGTGCAAGGTTCCCACGATGCTCTAGTTTTCTTGAGCGGGGGACTGAAAACTATCGCTAGTTCCCTCTATAAAATTGCTAATGATATCCGTTTACTTAGCTGTGGTCCCCGTTGTGGAATCGGAGAATTACAGCTGCCGGAAAATGAACCGGGTTCTTCAATTATGCCGGGGAAAGTTAATCCCACCCAATGCGAAGCTTTATCGATGATAGCAGTGCAGGTGATGGCTAATGATTTAGCGGTGACGATGGGAGGCGCTGGAGGACATCTGGAAATGAATGTCTATAAACCGCTGTTGATTCATAATCTCATGCAGTCTATCCGTTTGCTCACTGATGGTTGCGGTAATTTCTGTCAGTTTTTGGTTCAGGGGATGACTGCTAATCAAAAACAAATTGAGACTTTTTTAAATCAGTCCTTGATGCTGGTGACTGCCTTAAGTCCCGTGATTGGCTACCAAAAGGCTGCCTACGTCGCTCATTATGCCCTAGAAAAGGATTTAACCCTGAAAGTGGCAGCCTTGCAACTGGGATACATCGAGGCAGCGGATTTTGATCGCATTGTTGACCCCGCTAAGATGGTAAATCCCTACGTTGCCGATGGTTAATTCTCTGAGGGGATAACTGCCGCAAAAATCAGAGGTCGCAGGCAGGCACGGATTCCCATTATACATATAAGTATATGGCAAGCAGCGGGATTTGTCAAGCCCCGCCAGCAAAAATTTCCGCTAAACTTGGGTAATGATAGCGAAGAAAACAAACAGAAAAATCATCAATGCTGCTGCCATGCGGAAGAAGGATTTAGGAAGATTAATAACTTTCTCCAGTTTCAAGAAACCCACCAGAAAATAAGCGACGATTGCCAGGAGAATCGGGATAACTAAGCGCCAGATTGTGCCAAGGTGACCAGAGAAAAACTCACCGATTTTATAGCGGGGTGTATTCTCTTCTGCGTGAGGAGGAATAGTCACACTTGTCCAAGTTTCTCCCCCATCGGTGGAACGAAAAACTGTAGTTTTAGCGCCACCAAAACCGAATAAAGTTTTATCTTGAGCGTAATTAGGAGAAAAGCGGATGGGGATACCAGAGGAAGGGATACTATGAATTTTCACTAGGGGTATTTTAGGATCACCAATTAGCTTAAAAGTTGCTCCGCCATCGCTAGATTTAAACAATCCATCTCCCTGTAAACTAACTATTACCGTGCGATCATTAGCATAATCAGGAGAGATAGCAATGGTTTCTACCGAGGTATTGGGATTAAACCCCGGTTTCTCTAATTTTGTCCAACTTTTAGCCCCATCTTTGGTGACAAACAAACCAGAAATTGTCCCAGCAAAAATAGTTCCATCACTGGGATAATTGGGAGACATTGCCAACTGCACATTAGAGGTTTTTGATAGGGGGGTTCCTTGGCTGACATTTTTCCAAGTTAGTCCACCATCAACACTTTGATAAATACCCTCTTTTCCCGTGACAAACAAAGTTTTATCCTTAGCAAAATCGGGGGATGCTACCATGGCAGGAGCATAATTACCAGAAATTCTGCCCACTTCACTGATATTTTTAACCGTATTTCCTCCATCGGTAGAACGAAATATTCTACCCTGCTGATTGGTGAGAAAAAGAGTTTTATCCTTGGCAAAATCTGGAGAAGGAACTATCCTCGGACCGCGGACTCCTTTGTCAATTTCGATAATTTTCCAGAAATCACCACCGTTATCGGATTTGGCAAATCTATTGCGTAAAAACCCAGCAAAAATAGTTCTATCTTCTCCATAGTTAGGAGAAAAAGCAATGTCAAAGAAACGCCGGGGATCCTGTCCTGATTCTTCGGGATCTTTACCAAGTCGATAAACCTCTAAACCGCGATTAATTGGTGTCCAAGTTTCCCCTTTATCGCGACTGATGAAGATATTGCCTACATAATTAGCAATGACGACAGTACCATCCTGGGCATAATTAGGAGAAACCGCCATGGCGATAACTGTTCCCCGGGCTAAAGTTGCTATTTCCTGCCATTGTTTGCCCCTATCCGTGGTTTTAAATAAGCCATTAAATCCCCCTAAAAACATCGTATCTTGAACTATTTTTAAATCCATAAAGTGGGGAACTTTATAATCATCAGCCTGTTTATCTTTGGTTAAACCCTCGCTCATTTTTGTCCAACTTTTCCCCCCATCTTGCGAAACATACATTCCGTCATACCAAGTGATGGCATAAAGGGTTGAATTTCCGGCATAGTCAGGAGAAATAACGATGTCTTCGATGATTTTATCCTTAATTCCTTCGTTAACGGCTTGGAAGGTTTTACCATCATCAACGGTTTTAAAAATACCCGCTTCTTTTGTGCCGACAAAAAAGGTTTTATCCCTGTCTAGATTAGGAGAAAAAGCAATTGTATCTACTGCCCCCACATTGGTAGGTAAGGGGAGATTCTGCCAAGTTTTCCCCCCATCGGAGGAAGTGTATAATTTACCCTGTTCATCCCCGAAAAAAATTCGACCGGGATTGTTGGGAGTAATAGCTAGAGAGGTTATCAGTGCCGTGGTGGGGAAAATATTTGACCAATTTTTACCGCCATCTTCGGTTAAATAAACCCCTTTTTCTAATCCCACTGCCGCTGCTATATTGGCATCGGAAGGGGCAATTTCTAGGAAGTTAACAAAGTTAGTTTCTAAACCCTGATTAACTTTCTGCCAAGATTCCCCCGCATCTTCACTTTTATAAATACCATTGGATCTTGAAGCTAAATAGAGAATATTTTTATTGAGGGGAGAGAGGGATAGGGAACTTAATTCCCCCGTATAATCTAAACCTTGAATTAATCTTGTCCAGTTGCTACCTCCATCCCTAGACTTATAAAGGTTATTTCGCACCAAGATATATACTGTATTATCTGTCTGGAAATCAGGAGAAACTTCCACTTGACTAATTACATCATGGGGACGATGGGCAAAAGCGGGATTACTCCAAAGACAAAAAACTGTAGCAATTATCAATAAAATGAGATTAAACTTGTGGGCGCATCTCAGCAAACTTTGGCGATTAATCATACTTAAACTGCTAATATCGAGGATAAAAATTGACCTAATCTAGCAAAGGGCGATCAAAATTTAAGCAAGGGTTCTGTAAGAGTATAGACGAAAATGGCGATTATAACCATTACTAAAATCAGGCTTATTTGCTATCAGCATAGATTAGAGCCAATCTCTACACTTTGATTATTGTAGAGACTCATTGCCTTTTGTAATCCTTGTTTGAGACCAAGTTCGATCGCTTTTCTGGACAAGTCTAACACTTTCAAGATTACTTGGTTTTCTTGGGGGGTGAATCGGCCTAAAACGTGGGAAATAGTCGCTTTTTCGCTTGATTTACCGATTCCTATGCGTAAACGAGCGAAGTTTTCCGTGCCAACGTGGGCAATCATCGATTTAATACCGTTGTGTCCGCCCGCCGATCCCGATAGACGGATTCTTAACCGGCCTAGGGGCAGGTCCAGATCATCGTAAATGACTAAAATCGACTCTGGCTCTAGTTTATACCAATCCAGCACCGATCGCACCGATTGCCCAGAGCGATTCATATAGGTTTGGGGTTTCAAGAGACGAATTTTGCCCGGGAGAGGACTGTCACCCTCGGCAATAAAACCTTGAAATCGCTTATTTTCCTGCCAAGATAGCCGCCAATCCCGCGCTAATGAGTCCACAGTTTCAAAACCGATATTATGACGGGTGCGATCATATTTGGGTTCGGGATTACCCAAACCGATAATTAGTTGAGGAATAATTAAATTAGGGGTTTTATCGGAATTCATAGGGAGAAATCGGGCTTTTAACCATGACCCGACTCTTATTATCACCGAATTAGCACTCGGAGCGCTGGAACAAAGTCTCTAGATAAACCTTGGCACAGCTATTTTGCTCCTCAAAATTCATCCTTTCGGAGGATTGACAATTAAGCAGAAAAAATGACAATGCCGCCGTAAACACACCATCTTGATCCCAACTGGGGTGAGTTTCTAGATATTGTTGTAGGGATTGGTGGAGGATTTCGGGGATTTCTGCCAAGATACTGACTGATGTATTCATATCGTTTACCTCTGATCGGAAGTGGGGAAATCCCTGACTGGTGCAGTGGACAGTAAGGACTATTGTGAGCCAAGTTGGGGGGAGTTGCAATATTACCAGATGTAAAGGAATGCTTTAGAAAAACTTAATATTTACGAGGGAATAAGGGTTAGAGCTAGATTTTATTTACTCAACTTAACAGTAACTCAGTATCTATCGATGGGAATTTTGACAATCAAGATTAATTTTTTCTCGAAGCAAGTGCCGATTCTATCGCTGTTGCCTGTGGAAAAGTCTGGGTAAACTGTGGAAAACTTGGGAGTGAGTGGGGAAATACTGGGGAATGTATGGGGGAAAACATTGGGGAAAAATAAGATTTGCAAATTTTAGTCAGCAGTGATGATCAAGACTACTTAGGCACTCTTGTCAGAGTACCTTTTCTAGCTGAATGCTGGCTGCTATGCTTTCACCACCAATACTGAACAGGTAGCTTCTGCCACCACGAGACTACTAACAGAATCTTCGATCACCCGTTGAACTCCCGTTAATCCCCGGCTACCGATCACGATCAGATCAGCATGATAGATATTAGCTAAACGAATAATTTCCTCCGCTGGATCACCAAAGATGACCTCGATTTCACTAGGGGCAGCAATCTGGGATTGATAGCAGCGCAATTGATCTTCAATGATCTCACGGGAGGGGTGAGGGCGATCAACTGGCGATTCATCTCCCTCCTTGCCGAGGATATGGGTGAGGATGATGCAAGAATTTGCCGTTAGAGAAAGGGAATTCAAGGACTGAAGGACTCGATCCGATAATTCCCCACAATCTAAGGCAACAACGATATTTTTAAACATTTTGACTAAATCCTGCCGCTAAACAAACTTCCAATTAAGATCCCAGGGCAAAAAATCTTTTATTTTGCCATTATCTAAGGATAATAAGCCTAGATAGACAATTTTATAGGTTATTGCGCTCGGTTAAGATTTCGTACCCCGTGGCGGTTACTAAGACAGTATGCTCAAATTGAGCGGAGAGAGCATTATCCATTGTCACCACCGTCCAACGATCGCGCAAAGTTCTGGTATGTTTAGATCCCGCATTGACAATTGGTTCAATTGCCAGAGTCATCCCGGCGCGGAGTTTGACATTGGGTAACTGATTAGTGCGAAAATTAAATACCGAGGGTTCTTCGTGGAGATTTCTGCCGACTCCATGACCGGTAAAATCTTCTACCACCTGGAAACCGTTAGCTTGAACGTGATCTTCGATCGCTCCCGCAATATCGAGCAGATAATTGCCCGCTTTTACCTGATTTATGCCTTTATATAAAGCTTCTTCCGCCACGCGGATTAATTTTTCGGCCTTTGGAGAGACGGAACCGATAGCGATCGTGATACAGGAATCCCCATGATAACCTTGGTAGTAGGCCCCCGTATCTACCTTTAACACAGAACCAGCTTTGAGGCGTTTTTTCGGGCTAGGGATACCGTGAACGACTTCGTTATCGACGGAGGCACAAATCGAGGCAGGAAAGCCATAATAACCTTTAAAACTGGGAGTAGCACCCATTTCGCGGATACGTTTTTCCGCATAGGCATCCAGAGCCGCCGTCGTCATCCCGGGTTGAGCGATCTCGGCAATTTCCTTAAGGACTGTGGCGGCAATTTTACCCGCTTGTCGCATAATCACGATTTCGGCGGCGGATTTAGTCTCGATTCCCCGGCGGCTTTTCTGTACTCGCGGCGAACCTACTTGCTCTGGGGTTTTAGTTTCGGGAAAAAGCAGCTTGGTTAGGATGTTCATGGACAGTTGGCTCAGAGTCTTTACTTAACTTAGCATTTTCCCGGCGATCGATGACTGCTCTGGAGAAATCAAGGAACATTTAGAAAAGCTATAGTAGGAAAAAGGCTATTTTTCCGGCGAGGTGACAATTTATGGCAGTCAAAAAAGAGTTTTCCAGTTTTCAGCAACTGTTGCAAACCACTAATCTTCCCGTGTTAGTGGATTTCTATGCCACTTGGTGCGGTCCTTGTCAAATGATGGCTCCGATTCTAGAACAAACGGGAATGTATTTCAAAAATCGCCTACAAATTGTAAAAATTGATACAGACAAATATCCTAATTTAGCCACTAAGTACGGTATTCAAGCTTTACCGACTTTAGTAGTCTTTAAAAATGGTCAACCGATCGATCGAATCGAGGGAGTGGTGCAGGTTAACCAACTGGTTCAACATTTACAAACTCTGTTGTAAGATAATTTTGAACCAGAACTAGGAGTTAGTGCCATGGCAAAGGCGATTTGGAATGGTGCAGTGGTAGCGGAAAGCGATAACTGCGAAATTGTCGAGGGAAACTACTATTTTCCCCCCGATACCATCAAAGCTGAATATTTTCAATCCAGTAACACCCATACCATTTGTTCTTGGAAAGGAGAGGCTAGTTATTATACTCTCAGGGTAGATGGACAGGACAATAAAGATGCCGCTTGGTATTATCCCGATCCTAAACCAAAAGCCCAAAATATTAAAGGATATATCGCTTTTTGGCGAGGTGTGCAGGTTGAGAAATGATCGCCATCTACCCCGGCAGCTTCGATCCAGTTACACTCGGTCATTTAGATATTATCGAACGCAGTGTGCCACTATTCGAGCGAGTAATCGTGGCAGTTCTCTGCAATCCCCATAAAAACCCCTTATTTAGCGTCGAAAAACGCATAGAACAGATCAGTTACTGTACAAAACACCTGAAAAACGTTGAGATAGACAGTTTTTCAGGATTAACAGTTGAATATGCCAGATTAAAAGGAGCTAAGGTACTTTTGCGGGGGTTGCGGGTTCTCTCAGACTTTGAAAAAGAACTGCAAATGGCACATACCAATAAAACTCTCTGGGAAGGGATTGAAACGGTTTTTTTGGCCACCACTAAAGAATATAGTTTTTTAAGTAGTAGCGTGGTTAAAGAAATCGCTCAATTCGGTGGCTCTGTCACCCATCTAGTCCCAGAAAACGTTTCTAGAGATATTTACTCATACTATAGTTAACATACTAGAATACAGGAATGAGGACGATCTGAACCTATGGCGCGCCGAGAACCTAATGATCGCAGAAAAGCAGTACCTAACACTTCTAATAGTGGGGTTCCCAGTCCACCCGTCGATTTCGATATCTATCAGGATTTGGCGCGTCTGCAAGAGATGATTTTTGAGAGTTTCCATATCCCTCTCACCCGTTGGACAATGATCGATGAGGGACAGATATCCGAACAGATCGAGATCATCTATGAAACCGTGCCACCAGCAGTACAGAAAGCTTTAGCAATTTTGCAGGAAGAAGAAGAAATTATTACTAAAGCGGAAGAATACGCTCAACAAGTCCTTCGTTCCGCTCAACAAAGGGCAGCCCAAATTCTCGATCAGTCCGGTATTATTCAACAAGCAGAACGGCAAGCAGCCCAAATTCGTCAACAGGTTCAGCAGGAGTGCGAATCTGTGCAACAACAAACCCTCGATGAAATCGAACAGATGCGTCACAGCGCCCTACAGGAAGTGCAACAGTTACGACAAAAAACCCAAGCTGAATGTCATGAAATTCAAAAAGGCGCTGACGACTATGCCGAAGCGGTTTTAGAACATCTCGATCGACAATTAGGGGAAATGTTACAAATTATCCGCAACGGTCGTCAACAGGTAAGATCGAAACCAACATCGTCAAAAAATCTACCCGGAGAACGTCCTTAATCAGTGATCAGTGATCAGTTATCAGTTATCAGATGCAAGTTTTAAGTTAATTAGTTAGTTAGTTAAGCACCTAAGCAAAATTAGTTACACATTTCGATAAAGCTTTTGCCTTTTGCCTTTTGCCTTTTGCCTTTTGCCTATCTTCACTAGGAAATTTGTTTGGCACGACTACTTAGTTAGTTATCTTCATCTTTATCCCTGATTAATATTTACTATTTACCGCTCACTGAAAAGCCAGCAACCTCCAATCCCTCACTGATAACTGATAACGGAATTTCATGAATAACCCCTCCTCGAATTACCATCTATTCGGACGCTTTCTTAGCGGGTTATTCAGCTGGAAAATTTGGTTATTTGTCCAGATATTTCAAGGCAGTAAAAGCTTTTATCGATTCCTGTATCATTATTTATATCGTCGTCCTAAAATCGATCGCATTCTCAGTAGCGATGTCATCTATATTCCTGAGAAAAAACTTTATAGCATTCCCCTCGATGTGCTGAAAATGGAGCAGCAAATGGTTAATAGTGATCGCCAGCAGTTGACTTCTATTACTACTTGGAAAGTTAAAACGATTCATCCCACCATAACCGAAACCGAGATACAATTCCACGATATTACCGTCGATTTACAACAGGTACACCTGATTAAATCAGACCTTAATAACTACGATTATACTAATACTCGCCGCTTGGCTCCTCTGGTGAAAACCTTACTTTTTGAAATTAACCCCAAAATTGCCAGTTTAGTAGAAAAGAAAAATCAATTACATAGACTGCGAAATCTAGCCGCATCTTCCGAAATTTTTCATTCACAAACTCCATTATATGATCGAGCAATTAATCAAGTCCAGCTAATTATTGCTCAAGCGGAAGCTTTGAGACAGGAATGTTTAAAATTTATCCGAGAAACCCTAATCGAACGGGAATTATTGCAATCCGATATCGATAGCAATCTCGTTGATTGTCACCTCGATTTTGCCAGTCAATATCAACTAATTCAAGAAAAATATCAACTCTGGAAAGAAGAAGTACAAGCTTATTTTGAATTAAAAGATTCTTCCCTACCTAAAAATTAACTATGGTTATCAGTAATCAGTTATCAGTTCACTGTTTACTGTTCACTGAAAAAACTTCCCACTTTCCCATACTTTTTCAACAGGATTTAGTATTATGTCTAATTTAACGGCAATTCGTGAACATATTTTTGCTTGGGGAAAACGCACCTATATCATGGGTGTTTTGAACGTTACTCCCGATAGTTTTAGTGATGGGGGAGAATTTGACACCGTTGAAAATGCCCTGCTACAGGCGATGAAAATGATCGAGGCCGGGGCTGATATAATCGATATCGGTGGTCAATCCAGCCGTCCAGGGGCGCAAGAAATTAGCCTAGAAGCGGAATTATCGCGAGTTATCCCCGTAATCACCGCTATTCGACAACAAAGTTCTATTCCTATCTCTCTCGATACCACTAGGGCGATCGTAGCAGCCCAAGGTATCGCCGCCGGGGCCGATTTGATCAATGATATTTCTGGGGGAACCTTCG
Source organism: Microcystis sp. LE19-8.1F (assembly GCF_027531715.1). Classification (NCBI taxonomy): domain Bacteria; kingdom Bacillati; phylum Cyanobacteriota; class Cyanophyceae; order Chroococcales; family Microcystaceae; genus Microcystis; species Microcystis sp. LE19-8.1F. Next base: position 22,715 of record NZ_JAPZSO010000046.1, read on the forward strand.
ATCGCCTATTATTGCCCACGGTGGCTAAATTGGCTGTTCCCATCATCCTCATGCACCTGCGGGGCAATCCGCAAACGATGCAATCCCTAACACATTATGATGATTTAGTCAAGGAAATTAAAGAATTTTTACAGAATCGCGTTAAGGAAGCTGTACAGTGGGGCATTGCTAGGGAAAATATTATCATCGATCCGGGGATTGGTTTCGCCAAAACCGGGCGACAAAATCTTGAGTTATTGCGAGAATTAGGGCAATTTCGGGATTTAGATTTACCTATTTTAATTGGATTGTCGAGAAAACGCTTTATCGGCGAGATTACAGGCAAAGATGACCCAAAAGAACGAGTTTTCGGAACAGCGGCGGCCTGTGCTATAGCGATCGCTAAGGGGGCCGATATCCTGCGCGTCCATGATGTGGCCGCGATCGTAGATGTGAGTAAAGTGGTGGACGCAATCGAGCGAAGTTGAAAATTTTTGCTAGTCTTAGAATCATCCACAGTTCGATCGAGATCAGCGATGAATAGCCAACTAACCAGCGATCATTGTATGTTACCCGTGATTCGATCTCCCCGGGATTATCAAGTTTTTCGCATTAGCGCTGGGGATACGAATCGTTTAGCGATCGTCTTTGATTCTACCGTAGCGGGGGATTCCTTGACCGTCTGTGTGGAAATTTTCGATCCCCACGGTCGCACCCCTACCCATCGTCATCATTTTGCCGTAGAAATGTTTTTTATCCTCAAAGGGGAAGGAATGGCTATCTGTGATGGTAAACCAATTCCCCTAGGTCCAGGGGATAGTTTATTAGTCCGTCCCACGGGTATTCACGAGATTAGAAATGTGGGGGACGGAAGACTGTATGCACTATGTTTTATGGTTCCCAATGAGGATTTTTCGGAATTAATTCGTAATGGTATCCCAGAGGAGTTAGACGCGGAAGATTTAGAGGTGTTGATGGGAACTATTAAAGGATAATCAAGCCATGTTATACCTTAAATTTTGGCCTTTTTTTCTAGAAAGAGGGCGATAAAAAAGGTAAAGGTTCCTCCCAGAAGTCCGAAGATTAGCCAATTTAATCTTGGATAGCCTTTATTGATAGCGATGACTGTAGCAATGCCACCGATGAGACAATGCCAGAAAAAAAGCAACAAGAATAAATCCAAGCTCGGGGAAATATCACCAATTAGTTTCATATTTTATCAGTAGAGCGATAGAGTTAATTATTTAGATAGCAAATCTCTAGAATCTTTCCAATGACCGAATCCCTGACCCTATTTTATGTTTATTAACCTCTATAAGTATTTCTATTTTTTTGTCCAAGGCCATTTTGTTCCCATCTCGGTTAAAGCTGAAAAAACTAGATAGAGAATGAGAAGGGCAACACAAACGAGAAAAGTCAATAAGTCGTTATTCATCGAGTTATCGCTGATAGCTTAAAGGTCACTAATTCACTACTATCCATTCTACTTAGCAATTGCTGCTTTTCTAGACTGTTGAAACAGGATTGATCATTGTTGCTGTTGTGCCAAATAGTTAAGCACTGTTTCTAGAGTCAAGTCTAAGTGTTCCGAGATTTGTTGCGGGGTTAAACCGAGGTCTTGCAGTAGCGGAATTGTTTTCAATTTTTGCAAGTTTATTCCCCGTTCAATTCCCTGTTCAATTCCCTGTTCAATTCCCCGTTCAATTCCCTGTTCAATTCCCTGTTCAATTCCATCTCCAAAAGCTTCTTGATAGAAACGAGTTTGTTTTAGGTCTTGTAGTTCCAACATAGCTTCAATTTCCTCTCGACTTTTTTGGGGTAATTTATAAATGATGATCGTTTCGATTAAATCAATGACATTTCTCTGCACTAAGCGATCGCTGAGTTCTCTTTGAGCCTGTTTAATTAAAATCTTAGCAGAATTAACAGCTTGACTCTCACTTTCCGTAACCAATTTGATCAGGGCGATCGCTAAGGAAGGAGTCTCATCATTGGCCAATTCATCCAGA
>NZ_JAPZSO010000020.1:0-21045 GCF_027531715.1 Microcystis sp. LE19-8.1F
CGTCGTGCTAAGAGTCTTTTTCGCTTAGGTTTTGACCATCTTCGTCATCTGATTCTTAACCCTTCTTTGCCTAATCATCGGGATTTTCTTCATTCCCTACAATTTTTGTCCTGTACTTAGGGCTTGATCAAGAATAATCAAAGAAGTGCGGTGAGTGAAATCCATCTCGAAAATATCGGCATCGTAACACTGATAACTCGTCAGCAAACGGGCGATCAAGAAAATAACGTCATCGTGGTCGATATAGCCCTTAACGTGACTATAACGACGCTCGTTAAAGCGTTGATAAAAACTAGATTTGCGGGTAAGTTGGTTGATCTTCTTGATAAAATCTCGCTCTATTTCGTTCATAATTAAAAAATTAGTAACCTTCGTTCTCAAGTTTCATCAACTTATTAAGTTTGCGAATAACTAAAGCGGAATTAGTTTCGGGATTACCATCACCATCATTCCACCGTTCTTGGTTTAACCATTCCAATAATTCAGGGGTGATACGGAAAGACCATATCGGATTTTTTCTATCGTATTTAGCCTTTGATCTTTGGATAATTTCAGAATTCGATTCATTCCAAAGCTTTTTTGTCAGTTTATACTTATCTGTCATACAATCCCCGCATTATCCTGAATATTATCCATTTTCATAATTGACGATTTTCGAGTGCTTCACAGGTTGCCCTTAAAAATGCCTCATCCGTCGGCTCGTCTATCCATCCAAAAGAGTATAGAATCCGTAGTTGAATATTTCTTCCCCCTCGGCAAATCTTTGTATTTCTAGCAGTATGACACAGATGTTGTCCTTCTAAACCGCAAAGGCTTTTATGATAGTTTTCTGTATCGAAAAAATTACTTTCCATACCATCAAAAGGACAGGTAGAACAAGGTTTATTCTGAACTGGAACTTTACGCAAATCGTGGAATTTTTTCATGATTATCCCGAATGTATTATTATGATTTAAGTACAGAATTTCTTACTCGTATTGCGTGAAAATCCCAGTTTTCTAAAGAGACAAAAGAACTATCTGGTAGTTGCAATACCCGATCACCGTTGGCGGAAAGACAAAATATTAGCCCTTTGTACGTTACCTGAACGCTAAACATCTGCTTATTAATCGAATCTCCAACTCTAAGGGTCGATGACCAAACCACATCGTGGTCTGTCAAAGGCTCCGGTGGTTTCGCACCGGGAAATTGAGCGAGTACGGATAGAACTTTGAAAACCTCGATCGCCTCACCTTTGGTAATATTACCGAAATACTCGTTTTGAGCGGCGATGATTGTCTCTTGCCGTTCTTGTTGTATATCCAGTTTGCTTCGCTTAACCATAAAGTTATCCTCGACTATTTGTAGGCATTGCAATTTTTTTATTATCTTCGCATTCGATTACGGATAGTCAGTATTAATCCCCATAATCTCGCAAGCTTCAATTAATTTTTCTATTCCTCCAAATGTTTCAGGAGTAAGATTAGAATGAGTGAATAAGCATTGAAGTTCTCTGATGATGTGATCGCCTCTAAGCTTTTTTTGATAGGCTTCTGGGGAAGTATATAATTCCCATTCATCACCTTTTATTGCGCGATGGTTTTTAATATCAAACTTTTTGCCATCAACCACTATATATTTTTGATCGACTGATTCAATAACTCCCCATCTACAATTTTCATTTTCATGGGGAATTACTGCCCATCTAAGTACAGGACAAAAATTGTAGGGAATGAAGAAAATCCCGATGATTAGGCAAAGAAGGGTTAAGAATCAGATGACGAAGATGGTCAAAACCTAAGCGAAAAAGACTCTTAGCACGACGACCGTGTTTCTTGAGGGGAATTGGATGAAGCTGATGAAGCCACAAGCCAGTCTTGAGAGACCAGACTAAGGCTAAAGTTAACAGGGCAAAAAGTTTACGCAGGCGCTCGGGGTCAGTAAAGTGGGTTGATTCCAAGCAAAAACCACGAGTCTTGAGAATCCCAAAAAGAGTTTCAATCCCCCAGCGGAGAGCATAGTCGCGAACGAGTCCGACCGTATGGGGGGGAGCGATCACGACCAAGAGGTCCCCGTCATCCAAACGCAAGGCTTCAACGGAAACCTGATTACCCCAAACTCGACAATCCCCTTTGAGTTGTTGAGATTCTCCGATAGCCAGATGAGCGAAAACAACTTTGGCAGCCAAGGTTTTTCCGCCCCGCTTAATCTTGTCAGTAGCCCGAATCCGGATGCGGAAAGGCAGGTCAGGTTCTAAAAGAAGGTAACGTAACCAAGCTTGACCGACAAACTCCCGGTCGGCACACAGACAACGAATCTCAGCGGCGGGAAAAATTTTTAGCATCTCCTCAAGGAAACGCATACGCTCATCACTGTTGGAGTTTCCTTTTTTCGGGAGCATCCACCACAGTAAGGGAATGGCCACCCCCTCGTGGACTATGCCTACAGTCAAGATGTTGTAGCAATGCTTGCCAAACTCCCAAGTTGTCCGGTCAAGACTCAATACCCAAGGTTGGGGGATATTCACCCAACCGACGACAATTTTGGCGATCTCAAGGTAATCAAGCTCGAAATTTCGGAAAAAGCGTTGTAATCTTTTGTAGTTAGACTCTTTGAGGGCTTTACCTCCAAATCCTACCGCTAACTCGCTCAGATTGACGGTTTTGACTTTGAGCAAGGCGAGTAAAAACAGTGCGAGAAAGGAAATTCTGGCACCATGCCATCCTAGATGGGGTTGAAGGGCTTGCTTTAAGGCGCTATACTGATTCATAGGGTTTTCGAGATTAGTGCTATTTCTCATAAAACCCTACTCCCGCCTACTTTTCAAGCTTTTTGTCCTGTACTTAGTGCCGCCGTACATCTTTTAGGAATTATTGATGATATTCTCAGTATTGCTAAAATAGAAGCGGGCAAACTTTCCGTTAATCCTGAACCAGTAGATTTACACCAAATTATCAATGAAGTTATTAATTTACAAACAGCATCGCTGCAACGTAAGCGCTTAAAATTCAATCTACTTTTGTGTCCAGAAAATCCGATAGTTTATGCTGATCCCACTAAATTAAAACAGGTAATTTTGAATGTTATTTCTAACTCAATTAAATTTACTGATAGAGGCACAATTTCTTTGATAACTCACCTAGAACATCCACAGGCTATTATGACTATAATCGATACAGGAATCGGTATAGACCCCCGGCAGCAATCAAAATTATTCCGACCTTTTGTGATGATTGATGGTTCCACAACCAGAAAATTTAGCGGTACGGGTTTGGGATTAGCTATTTCTAAGAATTTGATGAAAATGATGGAGGGAGATATTACTATCTCTAGTCAAGGTCAAGGTTTAGGAACAACTGTGGAAATTATTCTTCCTCTAGTGGGGGAAAAAAAGCTTGATTCTACCCCAGAGGAAAACTCATCTTTGCCGATTCTTCCCTCTCTTAAAAGCTAAAATATCTCTATTTAACTACTGTAATTTCTGGGCAACTTAGTTTATAATTCCTCTAAACTTTCTACAGGCAAATTAACCACCTGATAAGCACCAAGAACATCGATCGCATCGGTATAATTGGTTAATTCTTCTAAAGTTTCTGCGATTAAATGCTGTTGATCTGGATTAATTTCTAGATCGATAAAAAATATGTATTCTCCTAAAGATCGTTTAGTTGGTCGCGATTCGATCCGAGATAAATTAAGCTGACGTTTGGCAAAAACTTCTAAAGGTTTGACTAAAGCACCGGGTTGATCTAAAACTTGAAAAGCGAGGGACATTCGCTCACCTTGGCGATGGGAAGTTAAAGCCATTACCCAAAAACGGGTACAATTATCGGGATAATCATTAATTGGTTGTATTAATATTGGTACATTATAGAGTTTTGCTGCCCGGGGGGAAGCAATAGCGGCCGAATTGGCCTCTCGATCGAGAATTTGAATCGCTTCTGTGGTAGAATTAGTGGGAATAATCGGCACGTTAGGTAAATTATTTTCTAGCCATTTTTGACATTGAGCTAAAGCTTGGGGATGGGAATAAACGGTTTTAATTTCTGTTAGCGATTGTCTGGGAGATAGAAGTGCATGGGAAATCGGTAAAACTAATTCTTGTTGAATCTGTAACCCGGGTAATTGCCATAAAGCATCAAGAGTCATTACCACACTTCCTTCGGTGGAATTTTCCACCGGGACCACTGCTAAATCGGCCTGATTTTGGACAACCGATCGCAGGGCTAGGGCAATGCTAGGATAGGGTATTAATTGATGAGGCTGGGGTGGTAAACTATTAGCAAATGCTAAAGCGGCTGTTTCTGAATAGGTTCCCACTGGCCCCAGATAAGCGATCTTTACAGTCATTTAGATTATCCCCGCAAGCAATTTTTTCTAGCTATTACAGCCTTTCTCATAAATATCAAGTATAACCCAATTTGGTCTTGACTCCTATCTCCTATCTGCTTAATTCTGCTGTAATCATGTCAAGTCAGCTTCATTTTGTTTGATGGTCAATTGACTAATTTTTTTGGGAGTTTCCTCGATGGTTAACCCTTGGGCTAAATCCCCTAATTCTTTGAGAAAATCATTAGTTAAGGAGAGAGATATTTGGCTATCCTGTCCCGATAAATAGACAAGGCTAATTCGGCCAGTTTAACTTTTTTGTTGGTGCGATTTTGGTAACTGACCGAAAACCCGTTAATCTCCGCAGCCTCTTGCTGGATAATTGCCGACTTTAAACGTTCCTTGAGATGTTCCATCTCTGGATCTAAAAGCTTCCATTGCTGGTAAATTTCCCAATAACGATTAGTTAATCTTTCCAGATTCTCACCGGCAGGATCAGGAGTAATTAAATGGGAGAGCTGCAAAAGACGATGATGGATTTGGTCCCTATATACGGGGTCTTTTTGTGCATATTCTAGCTGGTCCGCCGTTAAAGGTCTTTTGCCCCAATTACCCCCCTGTTCAGTCTGATCAATAGGGGGAAAATGACAAAGACATTCAGCCAGGGTTTTTAGTTGATAATTGGGTAAAGGAGCAATATAGTAGGGAACCTTTTTAGCTAACTCTAGGGTACAGGTAATCTTTTTAACTTTGCCCTTACCGCCCAAAAATTTACAATCATAACTAGCATTGTGAAAAACCTTTTCTATCCAGTCAACCAGCATGATTTTAGTGATAAAATAGTTAGTCAGATCGGGTCGATCGAGAACATCCAAAATTGTCACCCGCTCACCCGTTAGGTACGTGGAATCAGCAAGAATTTGAATCAGAGACAAACGGGGAGTCTTGCTATCGTAATCAGCTACTTCCGTATCTAACCAAAGAATGGGAAAATAACAAAAGTGATCGATCGCATTTCTAATAGCGTCGGATTCCGTTAAATAAGGCATGGTTGCAGAGGCTGAAAAATGTATCAAAAAATCTTGATAGCAATAGATTTGTCCGAGATGGGGGATAGTGTTTTTAAGGAGGCTGTATCCTTAGCCAGTAAGTACGAAGCTAACCTCCTACTACTGCACGTCCTTTCCCCTGAAGAAGATTATAGCCCTTTACCGATTCCACCCAATTTAGCCGATATTTACCCCGCCCAGGGTAATGATCTCACTCTCGATTTTTGGCGGCAACAATGGGAAGAATTTGAGCAGAAAGGGGTGGAAATGTTGCAAAAAAGAGCTAATCAGGCGGTAGAAATGGGTGTAAAGGGAGAATACCGGCAAATTTACGGTCATGCCGCCAAAACTATCTGTAAAGTGGCGCGAGAGGAAAATATTGATTTAATTGTCATCGGTCGGCGTGGGCGATCGGGTCTAGGAGAGTTATTCTTAGGTAGTGTGAGTAATTATGTTCTCCATCATGCCCCCTGTTCTGTGTTAATTGTTCAACATCATCACTTTACCAAATTAGCCGTTAAAACTTGATACAAAAGCCTAGTCTCGTAAAACAGCAAGCGACACAGTCCATCCTTACCTAATGCCTTAAAACTGGGTAATTCTTTCTTTTTCTCGATTCTTTGACCGTTTTCGGTTTCGTAATAGAGATAAATACGGGGATTAAGCCAAGAATGCTTAAGTTTACCAATAATCTCGGTTTTAGCGGGTTTATTCGGGCAAATAGTCACCAGTGCATGAGCCTACAAGTGAGAGCGCATTAAGTCGGAACCCTTCCAAGACTTTTTCACCTTGTCTTGTTTTGCTGAGGTATCCCCAGAAATCTGATAGGAATACCCTAAGCCTAGATAAGCCTGAAACTTTCTCAGGCTAATATCGTGATTCCCTCTAAAGTAAGGTTTACCGTTGACTAAAAATCTTTCGATAGGATAGCAGTGTAAAAGCAGTAAACTTTGAGTAACAGTACCGAAAAGAAATTGGTCAAATACTTGACAATAACCCTTAAACTGCTCTAATTCCAGAATTTATCTTCGGTTTTTTTCTTTAACCGCGATTCTATCCTGATAGGTGACAATATCCTTGGCCAATAACCGACTATATTCACTGATTCCAGTGCCAGCAGTGGTTTTAATGCGCGAGTTATTTCTCAATTCGGCGATATGTCCTAATGTAGGATTAAAGCCATTAACTCCGATATAATCGAGGTTTTTTTGAGCGATTTCTGGGTGTTCACAACATAATCGCTGTCTAAGTTGATTAATTAAGGAATTTTGATTCTTGTTAAGTTGTTCTCTTTCATCACTGTTCGAGTTTCCTTTTTTCGGGAGCATCCACCACAGTAAGGGAATGGCAACTCCCTCGTGAACTATGCCTACAGTCAAGATGTTGTAGCAATGCGGGACCTACTCCCAAGTTGTCCGGTCAAGACTCAATACTCAAGGTTGGGGGATATTCACCCAACCCACGACAGTTTTGGCACTCTCAAAGTAATCAAGCTCGAAATTTCGGAAAAAGCGTTGTAATCTTTTGTAGTTAGACTCTTTGAGGGCTTTACCTCCAAATCCTACTGCTAACTCGCTCAGGTTGACGGTTTTGACTTTGAGCAAGGCGAGTAAAAACAGTGCGAGAAAGGAAATTCTGGCACCATGCCATCCTAGATGGGGTTGGAGGGCTTGCTTTAAGGCACTATACTGATTTATATGGTTTTCGAGATTAGTGCTATTTCTCATCAAACCCTACTCCCGCCTACTTTTCAAGCTTTTTGTCCTGTACTTAGCTTTAAACATTTTAACGATCTGCAATTGCTTGTATTAATTGAAATGGGTTGTCGTAAACATCTCCATGACGGGGATATTTTAATTAGGGCTTCACTGATATTCAGCCAACCCTAAATAGCAGTTGCCTACTGTCTTTTCACTGTTTACTGATTACTGTTCACTGATTACTGTTTACCGATCACTGAAAAACCCCCATCACCCGATCGACACCATTTTGCTAGGATGATAGGATAAGCTGGAATTATCGAAACCGTCGAAATAATAGATAAAATGAGTAATCTCCTCTGGCCGCGTTTTCTCAAGAAAGCTTACCGTCAAGAACCAATAACTAGCTTTATCTTTACCGCAGCGGCAGTAGATGTCATCATCGGGGTTCTAGGACAAAGATGGACACTGCTATCTTTAGGGGCAACGGTTATGGCGATCGCTATCTTCGCCAGGTGGCAACAGAGCCAAAAAACCAAGCCAATCAACAGAGAAGAAACAGCGAGATACTATTTACCGCCCCAATCGGGTCAAGTAGCTTTACCAACCCTGAAAAACGAAAAAAATCGACCTTCTTAGCTCAAAAATCTCACCTTGCTTGGCAATCAATCCCCTCAAAGGCTAGAATCTATAGCACCGTTAATATTCAACTAAATTTATGAAATTCCGATTGATGGGTGGGGAGAAACTTGTCTGGACAATTGTGGTCAGTGTCTTAACCACGCTGACAATCGGAGAACATCAGCTTAGTCATGCCCAAAGTCCTATTGCCCCCCCTAAACCCGCAGCTGAAAGTGGCGAAAAAACCCCAGAAACTATCCTAGTAGAAGGTTTAGGCAGACTTACCCTCGCTAAAACCTTAGAAGGGCAACAATCCACCCCTAACGCTCTGATTTTCAGTCCCGATAACCAATTGGTTCTCGCTGGTGGTAGTGATAGCGATCCTCTCCTGAGAATTTGGTCGGTAAAAACAGGTCAGAAAGTTTCCCAAACTCGCGCCCAAAGGACCAGCGTCAAAGCTTTAGCCATTAGTCCCAACGAAAGATTATTAGTTAGTAGCGGTTTAGATGGTTCCATTAATTTTTGGAATCTGGTGGAAGGCAAGTATTTAGGAATTGCCCTCGAACACGGTAATACTGTCCTCGCCCTCACCGTTACTCCCGATGGTAAAACCTTAATTAGTGGTGGTTTGGAAGGAATTCGCCTCTGGACAGTGCAACCCCCCCGCCGTCCCCTCTATCGTTTAAATTGGGTGGGTAATTTTGTTTATTCCCTAGGGATGAAATCCGATGGTGTCACCCTGGCTAGTGGTCATGAAAACGGTGCGGTACATTTTTGGGACATCCGCGAGGGCAAATTTTTATCGAAATTTTCCGCCCATCCCCAAGCGGTTAGCAAGCTTTTATACACTCCCGACGGTAAAAATTTAATTACGGGTAGTTTAGACCGCACGATTAAAATCTGGGATACGAGCAATAATAAGTTATTATTTACCCTCATCGGTCATACGAACCGAATCCGTTCCCTGGCACTCCATCCTAACGGACAAATTCTCGCTAGTGCCAGTAATGACGGTGTGCGTTTATGGGATGTGACCACGGGTAAACAGTTGGCCTGGTTTGATAATAATTCCGACTGGGTGGAATCCCTGGCTTTTAGTCCCGATGGGCAGTATTTGGCTAGTGGTAATTATGATTTGAAAATTCGCCTCTGGCAATTCGTCCGTTAGGCAAAAATATCTCCATTTAGCCTTTAACCACTTCTAGAAAAGCCGATTTAGCCGCTGCCTGTTCCGCCGCTTTTTTGCTTCTGCCTATTCCCACTCCTAATTTCTGCTCATTTAACCACACTTCCGCACAAAAACGCTCCTGATCTAAACCATTGATTTCTTTTACTAAATATTGCGGCAGTTTTTTGTATTTTGCTTGTGTCCACTCCTGCAAGGCATCCTTATAATTCTGTCGGGCCGGATCTCGACGAATTTCGGCCGCTTTTTCGCGTAGTGGCTCATCTAACCAAGAACGCACTAAAACCATCGTCTGTGTACTAAGATATAAAGCCCCCAAGACCGCCTCAAAAGCGTCTGCTAGTCGGGAAATTCGCCCCGCCCGATCGATACTCGTACTACTTGATACCAACAAATAACGCTCGAAACCGTAGCGATCCGCAAATTCCGCCAGAGTGCGATCGCTAACCATCATCGATCGCAGGGCGGCAAATTCTCCCACTAGCGCCTCCGGATAGGTTTCTAACAATACCTCCGCCGCCACGAGTCTTACCACAGAATCGCCCACAAATTCTAATTGTTCATAATTCTGATCACGGGAAACACTGGGATGAGTTAGAGCCAAATCCAATAAATCCCACCTGACGGGGACATTAGCCGATAAACCCAGCTTTTCCACTAGGGTTTTTAATTGTTTTTGGCGACGCGGATCACTTAAGGACATGGGAGCGGGAATTATAAATTATGAATTATGAATTATGAATTGGGGAGCTTTTTTTCAATGATCAGTAAACTGATAACTGATAATGATAACTGATAACTGATAACTGATAAAGGAGAGAGTCAGACATAAGCCGAATTCTGTATTTCCCAACAGCAGTAAAATCACTTTTACCTTTGTTGGAATAGAGGTTATCTATCTGGGATAATTGTCACCAATTACCTCAAGCGGTTCCTAAGAACGGGACAGGAAAAAGACCAACCTTTGTCCCTCCACCTTGCTCCCCACCGGGGTTTACCGAGCCAGTACCTCTCGATACTGCTGGTGCGCTCTTACCGCACCTTTGCACCCTTACCCCCAATCAGTTATCAGTTATCAGTTATCAGTGATCAGTTATCAGTGATCAGTTATCAGTGGAAAGTTATCAGTGAATTTACTTTCGTTACTGATTACTGTGTACTGATTACTGAAAAAAGGGGGCGGTATTTTTCTGTGGCACTATCCTCACGCTCGCGCGCACTGGACGTTATCCAGCAAGTGTGGTCTTTCGGGAGTTCGGACTTTCCTCGGAATCATTGATCAAATGATCCCGCAACCTCTAGACCAACTCTCTCCTATTCTCTAGTATGACTTACCAGAGACTCGATCGCCCATATATCCCAGTCAATAATCAGTGATCAGTAAACAGTAAACAGTGAAAAGACAGTAGGAAACTCCTATTTAGGGTCTGCTGAAAAAGTTTTTCCTGGGGGTAGGGTGTAGGGTGTGGGGTGTGGGGTGTAGGGTTTTACCCATTTTCAGGGGGTCAATTACCTAATTTTCAGGGAAAAAGAGCCTAAATTTCCCCCCCGATCCCCCCAAGGTCTGGCACTTTTTGATGGGAAAAAAGTCTAAAATTTTTATCCAACAAGGTTTTTAGATTTATTCAGCAGACCCTATTTAATACTGCTCGCTTAATACATACTGCTCACTTAAAACTCAAATCTGATAACTGATAACTGATAACTGATAACTGACTCCTGATAACTGCTCAATGTCGATCGCTCTAAACGTTAACATTAAAGGTAATGGCTATCCGATCCTCTGTCTGCACGGTCATCCCGGTTCGGCAGCCAGTATGTCTGTATTTACTGAGCATTTTTGCCAACGCTGGCAAACCCTGGCCCCGGATCTGCGCGGCTACGGTAAAAGTCGTTATCGCCGCGATTTTCAGCTAGAAGAACATCTAGAGGATTTAATCGGGCTGCTCGATCGCCAAAAAATCCCGCAATGTTTAATTCTCGGTTGGTCTTTGGGGGGTATAATCGCCCTGGAATTAGTATTGCGGCATCCCGATCGCTTTCCTGGTTTAATTCTCGTGGCCTCGGCCGGACGGCCTTGGAGTAGTCATCCTCCCATCACCACCACAGATTTAGTTTTGACGGGGATAGCGGCAATTCTCAATCAGATCAAACCGGGATGGCGTTGGAATATTGATACTTTTGCCCGTCGTTCCCTGTTTCAGTACCTTTTTTCACAACATCAAGCGATTGCCTATCAATATCTCGCTCAAGATGCTGTTCCCGCCTACTTAGGCACTTCTCCAGCTGCCGATCGCGCTTTAAATCGGGCTTTAAAAAAAGGTAACAATTGTTTAAAATCTCTTGACAAAATTACAATTCCCTGCTTAGTTCTGGCAGGGGCAAATGATCGCCATATTACCAGTGCCTCGAGCCAAGAAACAGCCGAAAAACTGAAACTGTGTCAGTGGAAATGTTACCCAGATACAGCCCATCTGTTCCCCTGGGAAATCCCCGACTTAGTTTTAGGGGACATTGATAATTGGTTAGCGGAGCATTTTAGCGATAAACTGGCAGGGTGAAGTGAAAACTACTGCCGTGGTCAGGGACACTATCCACCCAAATTTGACCGTAGTGGGCGCGAATAATCTTGCGACAGACCGATAAACCGATGCCATAACCTTCTTTACCCTCATCCCGTTTGAGACGCACATGACCCTCAAAAATATGCTCTTGTTTTTCTTCGGGAATGCCGGGGCCGGTATCACTGATGCTCACCTGTACTTTTTGAGTAGTACGATGGAGGACAGAAAGGGTAATTGCGCCGCCGGGGGGGGTATATTTGATCCCATTCTCCAAGAGATTAATAATCACCTGTCGGATTAACTCCTCATCAGCATAGACGGGGGGCAAATCTTGGGGGATATCGCTTTGGAGAATTAAAGTCTTTTCCTGAAAAGTATCAGTAAATTGAGACAAAATTTCCTGACAGAGGGATTGCAGATAAAATTTACTCTGTTGGAGAGTGAATTGCGCCGCCATGCTCTTAGAAGCTTGTAGAATATCTGTGATCAAACGGTTCATAATCCGGAACTGTTTGCGGGCCTGTTGGTGCAGTTGTTCTCGTAATTGCAGACTGCGCTCCGTATCTGGTTGATGATAGGCTAATTCTAGGGTTTCCACGGCGATGGAAGCAGCGGTGAGAGGACTGCGTAAATCGTGGGCTAACATAGCCAAAATTTGGTCTTTAAATTTCAACTGTTCTAATAATTCTTCCTTTTCCTGTTTGAGACGAAAAACCTCATCGGCGATGCGGATGAGTTCGCCCGAATGTTCCATCTCTTGACGTTGTTCATCCTCAGCGTGATTATTTTTGATATCCTCTTTAATCGCTTTTTGCCAACGTACCAACCATTTTTTAAACTGTTCCACCAGATTACTGCCCGCGAGGGTATGACGGGGGCCGGGGGCAATTTTGACCAAGGCAGGGGTAGCTACAAGGCGAAAATGTTCGACTAAATGAGGTTGCTGGCGAATTTCGATGATCTGTAGGTCAATCGGGTAATCAGACTTTAAAGACTGGAGATAGGACTGAATTTGACGGATAATTTCTTGAGAACTGGGACGGTCATCAACAAATAGCAAAAGTTGAATGGAGAGAGGCGTTGTCGTCTCTCTCCCTAAAGCAGTCAGTGGCTCGTTAGATGGGAGCATCGGAAAATTAGTAAACCTAGGGATTGACGAGATCGATCGATCGTCGATCGACTTTTATCATATTCTTTATTGTAGAAGCTTAAGATAGTATAAAATCTACTCAACCTAATCTTAAAGTTTTATTCCTTAATTCTAAGAAGAAATCCTATGGCTTTTGGCTATGTTGCCCTAGTTCTCCACGCGCATCTCCCTTTCGTCCGCCATCCCGAAAGCGATTACGTCCTCGAAGAAGAATGGTTATACGAAGCAATCACAGAAACCTACATCCCTCTCCTGCAAGTTTTTGAAGGTCTCAAGCGGGACGGTATCGATTTTAAAATGACCATGAGCATGACTCCGCCTTTGGTGTCGATGCTGCGGGATCCGTTACTGCAAGAGCGTTATGAAGAACACTTAGGCAAGTTAGAAGAATTAATTGCTAAAGAAATCGACCATAATCAACACAATGGCCATATTCGCTACTTAGCCGAATATTACGCTGAATCTTTCCAAAGTATCCGACAAACTTGGGAAAAATACGATCGAGATCTGGTCAAGGCATTTAAACAATTCCTCGACAGTAATAACCTAGAAATTATCACCTGTGGTGCGACTCATGGTTATATGCCCCTGATGAAAATGTACCCGCAAGCGGTCTGGGCGCAAATTGAGGTGGCCTGTCAACACTACGAAGAAAATTTCGGTCGTCGTCCCAAGGGCATTTGGTTGCCGGAATGTGCCTACTACGAAGGGGTAGAAAGAATGTTAGCCGATGCGGGCATTCGTTACTTCCTCGTCGATGGCCACGGTATTCTCTACGGTCGTCCTCGCCCCCGTTACGGCAGTTACGCGCCCATTTTCACAGAAACCGGGGTGGCCGCTTTCGGTCGTGACCACGAATCCTCTCAACAGGTTTGGTCTTCCCAAGTCGGTTATCCGGGGGATATAGTTTATCGGGAATTCTATAAAGATTTGGGCTGGGAAGCGGAATACGAGTATATTAAGCCCTATATCATGCCCAACGGTCAACGCAAGAATATAGGCATCAAATACCACAAAATTACTAGCCGGGACGGTGGTTTATCGGAAAAAGGGCTTTATGACCCCTACTGGGCCAAAGAAAAGGCCGCCGAACACGCGGGCAATTTTATGTATAATCGCGAGCGGCAAGTGGAGAGTTTAGGGGGAATTATGGGCCGTCCTCCCCTGGTTGTTTCTCCCTACGATGCCGAGTTATTCGGTCACTGGTGGTATGAGGGACCCTGGTTTATTGATTTTCTGTTCCGTAAGTCTTGGTATGACCAAAATATCTACCAAATGACCCATTTAGCCGATTATCTCCGGGCTAACCCGACTCAGCAGGTCTGTCGTCCTTCCCAATCCAGTTGGGGTTATAAGGGTTTCCATGAATACTGGCTGAATGAAACTAACGCTTGGCTCTATCCTCACCTGCACAAAGGCACGGAACGGATGATTGAATTAAGTCATCATGAAGCGGAGGATGAATTACAGGAACGGGCTTTAAATCAGGCGGCCCGGGAGTTATTATTAGCGCAATCTTCCGATTGGGCGTTTATTATGCGAACCGGTACAATGGTTCCCTATGCTGTCCGGCGCACTCGTTCCCATCTGCTGCGGTTAAATAAAATCTATGAAGATGTGAAATCCGAGAAGATTGACTCCGGTTGGTTGCAAAAAGTCGAGGAAATCGATAATATTTTCCCCAATATCGATTACCGTGTCTATCGACCTCTGTAATCTCGGTTAGAGATTAATAAAAATTTTGGTGCGTTACAAGCTGTAGCGCACCTTGTTGTTTTCTGATTCTATCCGTGCCAATTAATTTGGCGTTGCTGATTTTAAGGATGAATTGTTCTCTAGGCCATTCTTAAAACTTGGGACTAAGTTAACTTGTAGATACGATGCACAATTAGCATTCAGATATTGATGGCTGCAACGCCGATTTTATGGTTTAGTGCAAATGTATTATTGTTTACAGCCGATTGAACCTTCGGTCAAGCGCCGAACGGCGATTATTTTTGCATAATAACCGATAGCGTCAACCTCCGTTCTGCCTGCAAGAAGTTGTTATACTAAATCCAGTTATTAAAGACTGATTATCTATTCCTCCTTTTGCCTTTTGCATGAGTGCCTTTTGCCTATCCTGATATGTAGGCTATACTCAACGGATTTAGTATTAGCCATGGAGTTTTCTATGGATAAGATCTACAAAGCTTTTAACGATGCAGTTATTTCCTGCGCTTACAGAGGATGAATATAATACTCATCATGTGCGCCAATCCAGTACCAATAAATATGCTCAGACTCTAACAAACCCAAAGCCCGATAGTTAAGGCTGACACGAGCGGAGTAGATCGGTTGCTTTTGACTGACTTGTTTAAACTGAAGGCTGGGGTGATACGGATCTTCTTGCCAGAGTGCATAAGCTTTTGCTGCTTGTTCCTGAACTGATGCAGGAAGATTATTAAGCTGTTTACGAAACGTTTTGGTGACACTTGATTTCATTTTTGTGTCGGAAATACTTCACTGGCTAGAGTAGTTTCACCCATTGCTATTTCCTGACGCACCATCGCACTTGTTCAATAAAAAGGGGGGTTAGTTAATAAGCTGCCCGCGCATTTAAATTGCTTGTTGAGACGAGGCAAGAGGCACTCTTGCAAGAGGCAACAGTAAAGGGATTGGGGGAGATTCGGCTAATCTTAAGAATAAGCGCTTTAAATGCGTCTTAGCTTACCCCCCTGATTTTTTAGGGCTGCGCGGCCAATTCCGACTCTAATTTAGCCATAATTTGGGGCTTGAGTTCATCCAGTTTCTGTTTTAACGTCTGCTTGCTAATTTGCGGGTTGCCACCCTGGACCGATTGACTATCGGTCAGCCATTGCTGCAAAATTTGGCGTTGATTGGCGGGAATATTAGCGGTGATCACATTTTCACAGATGTTGCTGCCTTCGAGGGAGAAAAATAAAATCCAGTATTGACCGGTTTCGCCGAGGGTTTTGGTCATTTTTTGACCCTGGGGGGTTTTTAAGTCCAAATAACAGGGCAACCAGCGCGGTCCCTGTTGACGATGATAGAGGACAGTAATCCAGAGAATCATCGGGTGGGGTGCGGGTAAAAAGAGGAATTGATTATAACGGACACTAGCAACCCGAACGGGGATATCTTCTCGAGCCAACATTACCCATAAACTGGCAAAAACCCCGTCAGCAGCCTGGAGACAGCGTGGGAAGACAATTTTTTGGCGGGGTTTGTCCTCGGGCCAACTGGACTTGAGACAGACATCCTTGGCATTAGCAGCAGAAACAATGGTTTGATCTAAATCATGAAGGGTTTTGATTTTGGTGGTGTAATCGTCAATTTTTTTGACTATTTCATCGATACGATTCAATTTGTTGGGTTGAGCATTTTTGGCTAGGGGTTCGAGTCGTTCGAGAACTTGTAGTATATCTGTAACACTTTGTGGGCGATCGCTGGGTGCTTTGGCTAAACAGCGTAGGATTAACTGTTCTAATTCTGGCGGTAATTGCAAGCTAGAATTAAAGGGACAGGGTTCGACGTAGTGGTGAACCTCATACCAACCGCCAAAGGAGAGATTATCGGGAAAAAGGGGCGTTTCTCCCGTGATCATCTCGTACATCACAATCCCGAAACTGTAGATATCGGAACGATGATCGAGTTCTTTACCTTCCATCTGTTCTGGGGAACAATAGGCTAAGGTTCCCATAAACGATTGGGTTGGGACTTCTCCTGATTGGATGGGTTTAGCGATGCCAAAATCGAGAATTTTCACCAATTCCCCTAATCCTGAGTCCTGAATCACGATAATATTGCCTGGTTTGATGTCCCGGTGAATAATCGGACACATCTGTCCTTGGAAGATAATACCCTTATGGGCGCATTCCAGGCCGAAACAAATCTGACGGGTGAGATTGAGGAAGCGCGAGAGAGGCAGCGGGTGATATTTGATGATTTCACTCATGCTTTCCCCTTGCAAAAATTCCATGACGTAGAAGGGGACTTCCTTTTCATCTACACCATAATCACGAACTTTAACAATATGAATACTTTTTTCGCCTAAAAGTGCCGAAATAGTCGCCTCTCGCTCGAAACGCTCGCGCATTCTTTTGTTGAGGAGAGTTTGCGAGAGAAATTTCACGGCGACGGTTACGCCACCTAAGAGTTTATCTTCTGCTCGATATACTTGTCCCATGGCGCCGCTACCGATCAACTCGACCAGTTGGTATCGATTGGCAAGTAGGCGCCGATGTCTAGAATCTGCCGACATAGCTAGGCTACTGTGTTAATTATAGTGAGTCTGGTGGAGAGAGTTTTTTTAAGAACCGCTGCAATTGGTGGGCGATCGAGAGGACTTAATCTTAGAGTGCCATTTTTTCGGGCTAAAAGCATCATTCTTAATATAGCGCTTTTCACGTTACTGAGGTGTCGAGAAGTTTTGCTAACAAAGGGTTTAATCCCCTTGCCCATGCCTCATTCTGAGGAAAACTGCTATATATATTTTCAGGCATTTTTAGTCATTGCCCCTTGCATAATTAATTTTTGGGGGTTGAAAAAATGAAAAAACTAAGTATAAAGTAGCATAAAATCTCTAAATAGACAATTTGATTGATTATTATGACCACTGACTCCTGCCTACTGACTCCTAAACCGATGCTACACTAAAATCCCTAACCCCTGTAAAACTTTTTTGCCGAAAGTGACCGATCTGCGTAATAATTCTTTAATAAAGATTTGTAAACTTGAAAATGATTATCCCTTCGCAGTGCTAGAGATTTAATGAGACGACTAATTGCGATCGAAAAAGCTCTGCTCATCGGTCATATTGTATCGATGGCTTTTGGACTAGCGGGATTGTTGCTAGTTTTGCCCCATCCCGAATTTGTGGCCAATTTACCGGATTTTGGCAAAACCGCCTTTGCTTGGTCAATGGCCGGGGGGGGTGTGGTGTATATGGTGTTAGGAATGGCAGCCGTGGCTGTTTATGCCTATCGAACTCTAGGAGTGTGGCACTGGTTAGGATTCATGGTTCCCGCTATCAGTTTATCCCTTTGTAGCGAACTATTAGGAACCAGTACCGGCTTTCCTTTCGGTCATTATCGTTATCTTTCGGGCCTAGGTTACAAAATTGCGGGTTTAGTCCCCTTTACTATCCCCCTATCTTGGTTTTATCTCGGTTTTAGTGCCTATATTATCGCTCGCGTTGGTTTATCCACTCTTGCTTTACCCCAATGGCTACAAAATCTAGGATCGATCGCTATCGGGGCGGTATTATTAACTTCCTGGGATTTTGTCCTAGATCCGGCCATGAGTCAAACTACCATACCCTTCTGGATTTGGGAACAACCGGGGGCCTTCTTTGGGATGCCCTATGAAAATTTTGCCGGTTGGTTCGGTACAGGCTGTGTTTTTATGACGGTAGCCACTTTAATTTGGCAAGTGCAACCGGTGAAACTGCCAAGTCAAGATTTAACCCTGCCTTTTGTGATGTATTTGGGTAATTTTGGCTTTGCTACGGTCATGAGTATGGGTGCCGGTATTTATCCGCCGATTTTCTTAGGATTACTCACCGGTATTCTGCCTTTAACACTCCTCTACAATCGCGCCAAGGCTGTTGCTTCCGGGCAAACAGTGCCGACAAGCGAAGTAACAACCCTAAAAATCCCCGTTGTTTCGGTGAGAGGAGCCAAATAAGTTGTTAACTGAGATAATTCTCGGTGCATTCTGCCTGGGGCTACTGCTGTCTCAGGCTGTTGCCTTTTTTATCCTTCTTTCCCGTCTGCTAAAAGGGGCGCGTCGTCGTCCTCCCCTGACTCCCCAACCCCCCACCCCGGAGATGTTAGGGACAGTAAGCGTGATTGTGCCGACGTTAAACGAAGTGGCCAGGATTGACGGTTGTTTACGGGGATTGAGTCAACAGAGTTACGAAGTGCGAGAAATTCTGATTGTCGATAGCAATTCCCAAGATGGTACGCGGGAAAAAGTCAAGGAGATAGCGGCAAAAGACCCCCGCTTTCGCCTGAAAACCGATTATCCTTTGCCTCCCGATTGGGTAGGTCGTCCCTGGGCGTTACACAATGGTTTTTTGTTTAGTTCTCCTAAAAGTGACTGGATTTTGGGCATTGATGCCGATACCCAACCCCAAGCAAATTTAGTCGCTAGTTTAGTTAAAGCTGCGATCGCAGAAGGTTACGATTTAGTTTCCCTGTCGCCGCAATTTATCCTCTCCTATCCGGGAGAATGGTGGTTACAGCCGGCTTTATTGATGACTTTGCTCTATCGCTTTGATGCGGCCGGAGTGCGCGGGCAAGATCCCGAACGAGTCATGGCCAATGGTCAATGTTTTCTCTGCCGGCGGTCAGTTTTAGCGGCTTTAGACGGTTATAGCGGGGCAAAAGGTTCTTTTTGCGATGATGTCACCCTCGCCCGTCTAGCGGCAACGAAAGGCTATCGGGTGGGATTTCTCGATGGGGCGAAGTTGATTCGCGTGCGGATGTACGAAGGACTCAAGGAAACTTGGCGCGAATGGGGCAGATCTCTTGACCTCAAAGATGCCTCCTATCAGGGGCAATTATGGGGCGATTTAGCTTTATTAGCTCTTACTCAGGGATTACCGATAATTATCACTCCTTTACTGCTCACAGCTTTGATTTTTGGCTACAATTTCCTGAGTTTAAAAATTGTTTTGACTTTAAACCTGCTGCTGTTATTGATTCGCTTTGCCCTTTTATTGGCTGTCTCTCCTAGTTACTATCGGGGCGAAAAAGTCAATCTATCTTCAGGATTATTTTGGCTATCTCCCCTAGCGGATCCGCTGGCAGTTATCCGCATTTTTATCTCTGCTTTTACCCGTCCCCAAAGTTGGCGCGGTCGAGTGTATTAAAAATGTTAGGGTGAAGACCCTCAGTTTCGTAGAAACCCAACTTTAAGGGTTTCTTTTATGAAAGTTTGCCTGAGATTTTCTCCTTTTTAAGTAGGTAGGCGTTAAAAATTATCAGACACCACCCTTATCAAGGGTAGGGTTGATTCATGAATCAACCCTACCTTATCAAGGGGGGATCAAGGGGGGATTAAAGGCAAAATCCATTTTTAATTTAATTATAACCAGCTACTTAATTTAACGGTTTTCAAGATAAATTAGGCTTTTAGTCATCACCTAAAATCATGGCTTCGACTTCCTGTTTAGCTTTTTCTAGGTCGTCTTTGGCTTGTTGTTGGAGTTGTTTGGCTTGATTACGAATTGCCGTGATATGCTCACTAATTTCGATTTGTTTTTCAAGTGGAGGTAAAATAATAGGAAGAGATTTATATTCTTCAGAATTAATATTTGACTGAACAGCATAACGAGATATGGCATCTACCCACATTTTATAAATTTTTGAGTGACAATAGTAAAAGATATAATAAGGATTTGCTATTTGAGTGTTCAAAACAAAACGTATTAGATAACCTGCGAAAATTGCTTTTTGTTTATTATCTTGATGTAAATAGCACCTGCCAACAGAGCCACTACGAGCAAACAACAAATCATGTTGATTTAAGATATACTTATCTTCAATTTTAAGAGCCGTTTTCAGCCCTCGAACTTTAAGAAAACCTAAATCATCAATATCAGTAATCCGAATATAATTTATTTCTCCACTATTATTTTTATCTATTGCTATTTCATTAGCTCCATACTGAGGTGGCTTAATTAATAAATTTTTTAAATATTCAATTTTATAATTACCTGTTTGAGATAGTATATAATTAATTTTATGATTATAGTTGCAATCAAACCTATCGCCTGATACTTCGCTTAAATTACGGATAAAAATTCTGTTTTTAATAGTGTTTTCTTCGGGTTCGGGTAACTCAATCCCCAACTCCCCTAACAGATAATCATCAATACTATCTAGTAATTGCTGTGCCTCTAATTCTTTTTGTTTTTTAGCCGCATAAGCATCATCCATTTTTGCAACAATTTTATCTTGAATTTCTTGAGGTGGAATAGGAATTTTTAAAGACTTATATTCTTCTGAATTTATGTTAGGTTGTCCCGCCGCACGTTGAATAGAACTTACCCATTTGCTGTAGGTTTTAAGTTGCGTATATGCAAACACATAATCAGGGCTTATTTTAGTTTCATCAACGACAAATCTAATCATGTATCCAGCAAAAAAACAAGAATAATTAGTATTATCTAATTTGTGAATATAAGTTTTACCAACTGTTGCACCACTTCTGGCAAATAAAATGTCATTATCATTTAATATATATTGATTCTCAATACTTTCAGCCGTTACTCCAATATTATTTTTTAATAAACCATATTCGTCAATATCGGTAATTCTTCTCAAGGGGTGACAAAGGGGTTCAAAGGTAATCAAGATAAAGACTCTAGCCAAATGAACCCAAAAGAAATAGAGTGGTTGAGACAACCACCCAAAATTTCAATATGTTACCATCATTCTATCAGGCCTGTTTACAAGCC
>NZ_JAPZSO010000200.1:0-38866 GCF_027531715.1 Microcystis sp. LE19-8.1F
TCCCCTCAAGAAACACGGTCGTCGTGCTAAGAGTCTTTTTCGCTTAGGTTTTGACCATCTTCGTCATCTGATTCTTAACCCTTCTTTGCCTAATCATCGGGATTTTCTTCATTCCCTACAATTTTTGTCCTGTACTTAGACATTTCCCATTTACTGATAAATCTTTATCATCATTCCCTTTCCTGAATTTAATTATTTCAAATTGGTCGGGATTAAATTTATGTAAAAATGTTATTGGTACACCCATAACCCCCTTGAAGTCTAAGGGAATGTCTTGGGTTTTATTGACATTAATTCCATCATAATTGTCATATTTTGGATATTCAGCTTCATTGCCAAAATATCTTTTTGTGAGAGCTATATCTTCGTGCCGCTTTGATGTGTCTAAGTTGGTTAACCATAAACAATTATTTGGAGAAACTATTCTATTTCCAGAATTGTCAATACGAGCCTCTGTTCCATAAAGTTGATAGTGTTCGGGAACAATAAAGCCAGAAATACCTCTACCAAGATTTATTCCTAACCAGGCTTTGTTTTCTTTAATTAGTTTGAAAATTTCTTTATAGGTTATTGCATTAATATTGCCAATTATCAAAAACTTTTTGTCGTATTTAACTAATTGAGCTACATATTCTCTCAATAATGAAAATGGGGGATTAGTAACAACAATATCAGACTTTTTTAATAGTTCAATACTTTCAGGACTACGAAAATCTCCATCCCCATTAAAGTAAACAATGTCAGGGGAAATAGGTTTATTTTTTTCTCTCTCTGTACCTGTATATTCAAAGAAAAAACCCTTTTCATCTTCTTCTGTATTAAATAAATCTCTCCCTTGTTCTCGATAACAAGATGTTATTATTTTTTTTAGACCTAACTTTGTGAAGTTTGCAGCAAAATACTTAAAAAAGTTACTAATTCTGGGGTCATCGCAATTGCAATAAACTACTTTATTTTCAAAATGACTTTTATAATGTTGCAACTCACTTTCTATATCTGAAAGTTGTGTATAAAACTCGTCACTTTTTAATTTTTTAGCATTTTGCAATAATTTATTTGTTGCATTTCTTCCCATTTTCAACCTTTTTTGATTTAATAAATATTTTGTTTTTAGTTATTTACTTTTGGTTATCTAATTAAATATTTCACTGCCTAATACTTGAAGAGAGGTTTTAGAAATTTCAAGCATAATATCAAACATTTTTTTGATAAGTAGGGAGGCACAATTATTTGTAGGATGGGTTAGCGGTAACGTAACATGATCGGGGGTTGGGTTTCATGCTTCTAACTTCACAGTTTCCATCAATGTGCATGGTGCGTTCCCCAAAAGCGATCGCTGGAGCAGTAGGACTTGCATTAGGGAACGCACCCTACAGCGATAGCGATCACTTTCTGCTTTCTGCTACGGGTAATGTATGTATAACGCAGAGCTTACCGGCGCGACGAAGGAGCGTCCGGTAGAGCGTCTTGTTGTGTGTTGGCCCCCATCTGCAACAGGTCTATAAAATCCGAACCAGCAGCACTCTTGATGGGGAATTTGTTAATTTTAAGCTCGCGAACAATATCTGGAAGCCGGTGTATGATTATTCCATGATCGGCAATTAGCTCTACTTCCTGCTCAGATTTGACGTTATTTATGACTAGCTCCGAAGACCACTCACCGCTCCACAGAATTTCCATAAGGGAGCGCTTTTTGGTAGCGTGGAATTTCCCCTCAACCCACTCGGCGACACCTTCCACGAGCTCCTCGGGCGAACGTGCTGCGCTATTCGCAGCCCGACCAGTCTTTTGCGCAGCTTTGGGAACCTTGGAGATGTAGCTGACTGGCCTCATCGACGCCTGGACCTCTACATGACGGCAGACAGGACTTTCGCCTGATCTGAACTTCACCGCAACCAAATCAATTTCATTAACGCCAAGACGGATACCACGTATGGTGAAATAACCCTGCCTATTCAGCCATTCTTCAACTATTTCTTCGGCCAAAAGGGCCATAGCATTACCTCGTCATAGACACACAACTACACATTATACAGAAACTTTCTGTCTAACAGTCCTCAGAGTAACGATAGGTGGAAACTTTCGGCATACTACCCCATTTTAGCGCAATCGCTGGAACTTTTCCCCATATCATACCCAAGAGCTTATTAGCCAGATTAAACAACGTCTTTTAAGTGGATTCCTAACAACAAGCTCAAATAAAATAGACTTTTCGGGAAGTGTAGCACTAAGTCTTCAATCCACCCCACAATTACCTAATTTTCGGGGAAAAAGTGCCTAAATTTTGCCACCGGCTGGCACTTTTTGAGGACAAAAAAGCCTAAAAGTTTTATCCCACAAAGTTTTTAGCTCTATGCAGCCAACCCGATTTATTGGTGTACTTGCAAATGAAGGACATAATGACCTAAAATCAGGTTATCTGACCATAATTCGTACTCTAGACGCAAATATTCGGGGAAATTATTCCCCTCTAATTTGAGACTACGGGTATAGTTGCGGAGGCGAAAAGCGTAACCCGGTTGAGAACTTTCGGCATTTAACCAGTAGCGACTGACACCAAAAACCCCTTGCTCCCAAAAATGACGATAGGCGAATCTTCCTTGGCCCTGCATGGTCATAATTACCCGATTGGCCGAAATTTCTAGCCAAATTAATTTATTTTGATTATTTTCGGGTTTAAGTGTCTCTATTTCTGCGAGAGCCACCGGTGGTTGATTGAGGAGAAGATGAAACCGGTGGCGATCCTTTTGGTAGAGGGTAGCGGAAGTGTCTAAAGTGGAGAGGATGGGTAGATCTGTCGAGAGCAGACAGAAGGAAACGGGACGGCGGTGATGAGCAAGCATAGACTAGACTTAATGGTGTCCTTATCTCCACAATAGTGGATTCTCCGCCCACCGCTACCTGCACCGGAAATTTTTTTGAGAAAAAATCCAGAAAGCACTTGCATTATTGAGGGACTTATGATTATAATTATTAATTGTGAGTAGCCTTCCTCGGTAGCTCAGTGGTAGAGCGGTCGGCTGTTAACCGATTGGTCGTAGGTTCGAATCCCACCCGGGGAGTTAATCAAAAATAGAAGCGGCAATAGTTTTTATTGCCGTTTTTTGCTCTTACTAGAGAATTTCGTTGATCGCATTTTCTGGGCCGACTAGAGAAATGTAAGGATTTTGAAAATATTTACTGGCTACCGATCGCGCTTGTTCGGCAGTAATCTGATTAATAGAATCCAGGAAAGTGCGATCGAATTCAATCCCCAAACCTAAGCTTTCATACCAACCGTATAATTGAGCGATTTCGGCGTTAGTTTGTTTACCGAGAGCATATTGACCCAATAACTTATTTTTAGCTGACTGTAACTCCTCCTCACTCAAAGTTACTTGATATAACCTTTCTGCTTCCTGACGCAATCCCGACACTGCGATCGCTGTGTTTTGGGGTGCAGTTCCCATATAAATGACAAATTGGGAAGAATCGAGACGGGTGGGATAAAAAGCGGAAACATCGTAGGCTAATCCCCGTTTTTCTCGCAATTCCACGAATAAACGACTAGATAACCCATTCCCCAGATAGGTACTCAATAATTTTAAAACCGCATAATCATCCTCTTGCACAGAAGAGCCAGGATATCCTAACATAACGATCGCCTGTTGACTAGCTTGGACGGTAGTTAAACAGGTGGGCTGAAAATCAAAAGCGGCCGGGGGTAAACTAGATAAAGGAAGATCGGGAATTGACCAACTGCCAAAAATTTCCGTCACTGCTTTTACTGCTTGCTCTAGGGTAATACGGCCAGAAAGACTAATCACTAGGTTATCGGGACGGAAAAAGCGACTATGATAGGCCAGCAGATCCTCCCGTTGCAATTGCGAAACCGTTGACTCCGTACCCAATAAAGACATACCATAGGGATGATCGGGGTACATAGCGGCGCGTAATTGATTAAAAGCCACATTAAAAGGCTGTTCCAATTGAGAGCGAATGCTTTGACGGGTGAGATTTTTCTCTAATTCGATTTCTGGGGGTGGAAAACTGGGAAAACGAATAATTTCCGCCGCTAGACGCAGTATATCTAGAAAATCCTTGGTAACGGTCTTTAAACTAACCACAAAATAATCGGTCCCCGTGTCGGCGCTTAAACCAGCCCCCGTGGACTCAATGCGATCGGCAATTTCTAGGGAAGATAACTTTTCTGTACCTTTGGTGAGCAGCACGGCTAAAAGACGAAATAAACCCGCTTTTTCGGTTTTTTCCCAACGAGTACCCGCATTTTTGAGAAAAATCCTCCCTGCAACTAACTCCACGGCCGTATTTTCCACCACTAAAAGGGTGATGCCATTTTCTAAGGTTAAGCGGTGAATGGGGGAAGCGGACATCGTTTATTCACAGGGTTGCATTACTGTAATAGCATATCGCTCCGGGGAGAGATACTGACGAGCCAGACGCTGTAGATCTGACGGTTGCAAACTTTGGATAACTTGGGGATAGATCGTTGCTAGGTCGGCAGCTCTCAGGGTTTGATAATATCCATAGAGTCCTGCTAATTGGCCCGGGGTTTCTGTGGAGAAAATATAATCGTTAGCTAATAACTGTTGAGTGCGGTGTAATTCTGCGGGGGTGACGGGATCATCGTGCAGAGATTGAAGATGTTCACAGATAATAGCTTCAATTGCCCCGATTTGTGAGCTAGATAGCCAAGCGCCGATGGTAAAGAGACTGGAATCTCGTTGCAGGGAAAAATTACTGTTAATATCGAGGACGATTTGCGCTTCTTCCCGCAGCTGTCGCACTAACCGCGAACAGCGTCCCCCAGCAAGAATTACCGAAAGCAAGTCTAATCCAAAGGCATCTTCTAGGCGATCGCATCCCGGGCCAATCCATCCCATCAACAGACGAGAATGTTCTAGGTGGGGTAAATATACTTGGGAACGACGAATTTCGATCAGGGGGGGTTCGGCAGCCACTAGATGGGGGGGGGATTCCGAGGGGACGGGAAATTCCCGAAAAGATTGCCGGATAATTTCTAAAGCTGGTTGGGGTTCAATTCCCCCGATAATCGCCACACACATATTTTCCGGTTGATAATAGGTGCGATGGAAACAGCGCATTTGATTGGGGGTTAATTGCTCTAAACAGGGTTGATCCCCTAGAATAGAGCGTCCGTAGGGATGGTTTTGATAGATACTTCCGCAGAGGGTTTGGTAGGCAATCCAATCGGGATCATCATAACAGGCCCGTAATTCTTCTAAAACTACATCTTTTTCCCGATAGAATTCCTCATCGTCAATCTCAGCATGGAGGAGAATTTCGGCCAGATGGGGTAAGGTATGTTCAATTTGGTCAACACTGGTGGTGAGATAGAAGTGTGCATAATCGTGACTGGTGGCAGCGTTGGTCATTCCGCCACAATTTTCGATTAAATAGTCGAAGAGTCCGGGGGGAAGTTTTTTCGTCCCCTTAAAGATCATGTGTTCGAGAAAATGGGCCATACCTAACCATGGGTCGGGTTCAGCGATCGCACCTGCTTTCACCCACACATCCACCACCACCACAGGAGTCACGGGTAAGTACTGATGAATTACGGTTAAGCCGTGATCTAATTGCCATACCTGAGCGGGAAAAGAACTCGTTTGACACTGTGCTATCGACTTGATCAATGTCCGTTAACCAGATTTTTTGTTAAATTCTATACCTAGGTTATCTTATTCTCTTGCCTGTGCAACCATTAAAAAACTTTTGTCATGATTTCTAGATAATTCCGCCAAATATCAGCCTTATCAGTGATCAGTGATCAGTGATCACTGATCAGTTATGAGTGATCAGATGTGAGTTTTTAGTGAATAGTATGACAGCCTTTCTCGTCAAGGTGAAGCACAAGCTCATTCTTGCTAATCAAGTATTTCAGATGCAAGAACGAACCTCATGTATCTGAGAAAAGCTGTAAGTGAGGAGTATTAAATAGCATTAACAGTGCTGTCTTTTCACTGATTACTGATTACTGTTTACTGTTCACTGTTCACTGAAAATACTTCCCACTAACTAAATGACTGAGCAAGATACTGACTGGATAGGTTTGATGATCGGCAATTCTCGGCTACATTGGGGGTATTTTCGCGGTCAAACCCTGTTAGCTTGTCTCGATACTCCCCACCTGAGGGAACCCCTAAGTAATGAATTTTTGCAACAAATTTTCCCTAAACTCTTGACAAATAAATGCAACTGTGAATTAATTGTCGCCTCTGTGGTTCCTAGCCAAAGAGAATTATGGGCAAATTATGGCAATTTACGGATAATTACTTTAAAAGATATTCCTTTACTGGATTTATATCCAACATTCGGCATCGATCGAGCTTTAGCTGTCTTAGGTGCCGGTAAAAAATACGGATTTCCCTGTTTAGTCATTGATGCGGGAACAGCTTTAACTTTTACGGGAGTGGATGGGGATAAAAAGTTAGTGGGGGGAGCAATTTTACCCGGGTTAAAGGTGCAATTAGCCAGTTTAAGGGAACGGACGGCAGCCTTACCAGAGGTGTCCTTACCGGAAAGATTACCGCAGATGTGGGCAAAAGAAACAGCAGAAGGGATAAGAAGTGGGATAATTTATACAATTTTGGCGGGAATAGAAAAATTCAGTCAGGAATGGTTAAATTTATATCCAGAGAGCGGGATAATTTTAACAGGGGGAGATGGGGACTTAATTAGGGATTACTGGCAAGAAAAGGCCATTAAATCACCCCTAGTGGATAAGACGCTCATTTTTCAGGGAATTGCCGCATTTAAGGGAATCTCCTCCTGTTTAATTGACAAAGGCGAACATATCTAGTAAAGTCGGGGAAAGTTTTCTCAACTTGGGAAATTTCTCAACAACTAGGCAAAAAATTCAGGATATAGTTATGGCGATCATTCTAGTAACCGGTTCTGCTGGTTTAATCGGTTCCGAATCAGTGAGATTTTTTTGTGATCGGGGTTATACCGTCGTCGGTATCGATAATAATATGCGTCAGGTATTTTTTGGCGAAGACGCTTCAACGGAGTGGAATCGAGCCAAATTATCGCAAGATTACGGGGATAAATACATTCACCATGCTGTGGATATTCGGGATCATGAAGCTATTGCAGATATATTTAAAACCTATAGTCATGATATATCCTTAATTATCCACACGGCGGCGCAACCTTCCCACGATTGGGCAGCTAAAGATCCCTATATGGATTTTAGTGTCAATGCTAACGGAACTTTAGTATTATTAGAAAATACTCGTCAACACTGTCCCCAAGCAGTATTTATTTTCTGTTCCACCAATAAAGTTTACGGGGATAGACCGAATGAATTGCCTTTAGTAGAAAAAGAATTACGTTGGGAAATCTCGGAAAATCATCCTTATTTTGCTCATGGTATTGACGAGTTGATGAGTATTGATGCTTGTAAACATTCTTTGTTTGGTGCCTCGAAAGTGGCGGCGGATGTGTTAGTACAGGAATACGGGCGTTATTTTGAGATGAAAACTGCCTCTTTTCGTGGCGGTTGTTTAACCGGTCCAAGTCATTCGGGAACGCAATTACACGGTTTTTTATCCTACTTAATGAAATGTACGATGATCGGCAAAGAATACAGTATTTATGGGTATAAGGGTAAGCAGGTACGCGATAACATTCATAGTTACGATCTCGTCAATGCTTTTTATCATTTTTATCAGACCCCGCGAGTAGCAGAAGTTTATAATATCGGTGGTAGTCGCTTTAGTAATTGTTCCATGTTAGAAGCTATTCAAGAATGTGAAGCGATTGCGGATAAAAAGTTAAACTGGCAGTATGTAGAGACTAATCGTATTGGTGATCATATCTGGTGGATTTCTGATGTGAGTAAGTTTAAAAATCATTATCCTGATTGGCAGTTAACCTACACAGTAACAGATATTCTCAAAGAGATTTTTAGTCAAAACGTTAGCCGTTGGACTTAGGGTAAATCAAGAATTATTCTGGTCAATTTTTATCTGCTAGTTTTCCCTCGTTACAAAAGTGATTTTTAGCCAAATATACTGCTAGTAATTGAGGGACTCTGTCAATTAGTTAACCAGAGGACATTAATAATGTTATTAATCGCAATATTGACCTAGAAAAACTAAACCAGATCATGTTTTAAGATACCATTATGTTAACTAAAATCTACAACAATAAAATCTTCCGATTTCTCATTGCTGGAGGAATCGCATTTCTAATCAACTTATTCTTAATTTATTGGTTCATTGACGACTTGGGATTCAATACACCATTTCTGAAGAATGTTGCTAATGCCATTTCGATAGAAATATCTTTAATTGCTAGTTTTTTTATCTATAGAATCTGGGTGTGGACTGGGGGAGATTGGACAATCAGAGATGTGATTTTGATACAACTTCCTCTCTATCATCTCTCGGCAGGTTTAGCAGTTTTACTGCGAGTTTTTTTTATATTTCCCTTCTTAAACTGGTTAAAAATTAGCCCCGGAGTTAACACAATGATTGGGGTTTTAATCGGGGCTAGTATTAATTATGTCGCCAGTGATAGCCTAGTTTTTAAACCCAAGAATAAGACTAATGAGACAGAAATGTACTATCCCGAAGGATTAGCACCAGCTTTCCAGATGGATGGTTACTCTCACCCACGTCAATCAAGTGATAACCATGGGGTAAAAACCTTATCAATAGTTATTCCTGCTTACAACGAAGAAGATTGCATCGAAAGCACAACTCACTTAATATCTGAACGTTTAGAAGAGGATAAAATTGATTATGAAATCCTAGTGGTTAATGACAATAGCAAAGATAACACCGAAGCAGTTCTGCAAAAAATCAACCAACGAAATCCTCGGATTCGCTACATCAATAACTATTATCCCAATGGTTTTGGTTTTGCGGTGCGCTGTGGGTTAGAAAATTTTAGCGGGGATGCAGTTGCGGTAGTAATGGCAGATAATTCCGACTCTCCCGATAACATGATCGTACTACGGGGGTTTCCAAGTTAAAACTCAAGGAAATGGGCAGTCGTTATTTATTTATAGTTCTCTCTATCTGGTTAGAAAAACACCTTTCTAGAGGCGACTATAAGCGCAAACAGAAAAAGAAACAAGTGGCTTGATAATTATTATCTAGAGGAGTATTTTTGATGACTAGGCAAGTGTTAATTACTGGTGGTGCGGGTTTTGTGGGTAGTTCTTTAGGTTTAGGATTAGCCCAACTCTATCCCGACTGGAAAATTATCGCTTTAGATAACTTAAAACGTCGCGGTTCCGAGTTAAATATTCCCCGTCTCAAACAAGCAGGAATTGAATTTGTTCATGGAGATGTCAGAAATGCGGAAGACTTAGAAGCATCCGCTTTGCCAGTGGATTTAATCCTAGAATGTTCGGCAGAACCTTCCGTTTTAGCTGGTTATAAGCTAAGACGCATTTAAAGCGCTTATTCTTAAGATTAGCCGAATCTCCCCCAATCCCTTTACTGTTGCCTCTTGCCTCTTGCCTCTTGCCTCGTCTCAACAAGCAATTTAAATGCGCGGGCAGCTTACTTCTCCTGGCTACGTTTTGCAGACTAACTTAATTGGAACGATTAACTGTTTAGAATTAGCTAGACAAACCCAAGCAGATTTTATTTTTCTCTCCACCAGCCGAGTTTATCCCATCACCTATCTTAATCAATTAAACTATACAGAAACAGATACTCGTTTTCAGTTATCTGAACAGCAAGATTTACCCGGGGTTTCTGCTTTTGGTATCAGTGAACAATTTCCCTTAGATTTGCCCCGTTCTCTCTACGGTTCCACTAAGTTAGCATCGGAATTGATTATTAATGAATATGGGGATGCCTACGGATTAAGAACTTTAATTAATCGCTGTGGAGTTTTAACTGGTCCCTGGCAGATGGGAAAAGTTGATCAGGGAGTTTTTGCCCTTTGGGTGGCTAATCATTACTTTCAGAAGTCCTTAAAATATATCGGTTATGGGGGTACAGGGAAACAGGTTAGAGATTTTCTTCATGTAGCTGATTTACTCGATTTAATCGATATTCAGATTGCTAATTTAGAACAATTCAAAGGGCAGACTTTTAATGTGGGGGGTGGGCAAGATTTTTCCTTGTCCCTTTATGAAACTACAAAACTATGTCAAGAAATCACGGGCAATAGTATAATGATTGAGGCAGTTCCCGAAAATCGCACCGGAGATATGCCAATTTTTATCACTGATTCCCGCAAAATCAGTTCTATAACTGGATGGCAACCCCAGCGAGACGGTAGAAAATTAATCCAAGATATTTTTGATTGGATTTACACCCATGAAAAGGAATTAAAAGGTATTTTCTAGTTGCTTTCTGGTTAATATCTCTGGAAAATGGAGAATAGGGAACTCGAATCCCTGACCTCTGCGGTGCGATCGCAGCGCTCTACCAACTGAGCTAATTCCCCATATATGGGCCATAATAGCATTTTTGAGCAGAAAATCCTAGGAACTGGCAAGGGATCGAGGGGCAAAAAATCGGGCGGCTTGCCTCTGGAAAACTTTAAAATAGAAAAAGTAATCTTGAGGATGATAACTAATGGCGATACTACACTTAGAGAATGGGACAACCTATACCCAGTTAGCCGATATTAGTCTGGAATTGGCCAAATTAAATGTTACTTTAAACTATTGGCCGATCGAAAACGAAGCCACCCGTCAGCTACTTAAGCAAGCTTCTCTGACTGACGAAGAAAAAGAAATAGTTTTAACCAGCTTAGACGGTTATTTTGAGCAACTTAAGCAAGAAGCGGGTTATCAAGCCAGAGATTTAATCGTTTTACACCCTGAAATTCCCAATCTCGACACTTTACTGGCCAAATTCGAGCGCTGTCACACCCACGCTGACGATGAGGTGCGTTATATCATTGATGGGGAAGGGGTTTTTGGCTTTGTTTTTCCCGATGGTTCTCAGGGGGAATTAACTATTCAACCTCAAGAATATATCAATGTTCCCGCCCATAGCGAACACTGGTTTCACCTCACTGCCAGTAAACGAGTTAAAGCAGTGCGTTACTTCACCACTACCGCCGGATGGGTTCCCGAATACACGGAGACTGTCATTCGTTTTCCTAGTTTAACAGCCCTGTAGCCTTTGGTTTTCGGCGATCGCTCTCCCAAGACAGATGAGTTTTGCGGGGATGACAACGCCGGCAGCCACAATCTGTTAAGCGGCAAATTTGTCCTGTGGAAAATCTCCCGTCTAGTGCCTAGCTTGACGGGAGATTGTCTCAATTCGGGGGATTGGCGTGATAGATTTAGTCTAAGCCGAATTGATTGCCCCGTTTGTACTGTAAATAGGCGGCAACGAACAAACCCGCTAGGGTAATGGGAATTAAGCCTAGGACAATCCCTAGCACTAAAGGTTCAATCACGTCTGTACTCCTTGGATTAGCAATTTTTCACCCCTATTTTATCCTAGCAGGGGTTGCCCGCGAAAGATAGGGCGGACAGCAGGTAGATAGGGCGATCGCAGACAATTCTTAAATGTCAGATACCTGGCAAAAATCAAACATCTTCCCTTATGGGAGCAGGGAGTGGGGTGTAGGGTGTGGGGTGTGGGGTGTGTGAAATTTCCCTAAATCCCTATCTCCCTATCTCCCTATCTCCCTATCTCCCTAAATCCCTGTCTCGGAGTCTCCTGACTCCCCAAAAGGAAAACGGCTCTCTTGGGTTTGGTGGGTAAAATGTATTCTAAGATACAGTCTTGCCAGCGAGCGACTGGAACGAACCACAAAGACACAAAGGACACAAAGATTGATCGGTTCTATATAAGTTAAACTTATCACACAAAGAATAAGAGAGCCGGAAAACTTCGTATCTCACAATTAATATAACTGCTATATCGGATTTTTGGCATAATTAATTTTTCAAGGATAAAAAACCTAGAAATCAGATTTTAGGAATGTAAACAAGTTGAATATCGATTTTAGGCGTTGCTGAATCAAGGTATTAATGCCAACTGTGCAGGTTCCCGTGCAAAAGTTAGTTTGGGTCTAGGTTTTAAGAAATTCCACCAAAAAAAATTCAGATCTCAAATCAGGAACGCCTAAAATGAAAATGGCATCGATTGTGAATGGGTGACGTTGCATAACGTAGCGAAATGCTTCTCGCAAGAGGGAGATGTTTTCGGGTTCGCACAAGAATTTTTGACGCTTGTGGGTGACAAGAGTAAAAAAGTAAGTTCCTCCCTCAATTTTTGCCCTTCGATACTGCATAATAAGTATTGATTATTTTGGCGCATAATCCCCCTTGTAGGTTGGATTGACCCAAGGAAACCCAACTATAGTAATCATGACAATTATCGTCGGTTGGTTTGACTACGAAACTACAGTAGGTTGGGTTGACCTAAGGAAACCCAACTATAGTACGGTTGGATTGACCCAAGGAAACCCCACAAAAAGCCATGAGAGGAGGGGAATAGCGATCGCTAATTCCGACGGATTTAGGTGTTGGCTGTTGGGTTTCGCTCTCCCCTAAAATCGAGAGGTTTTCTTTAACCTATTGATTCGCTCAACCCAACCTACAAAACTGATCACTGAAATGTTGGGTTTCGCTTTCCCTTAAAATCGAGAGGTTTTCTTTAACCTATTGATTCGCTCAACCCAACCTACGGACTAATATTGTCAATGACTATGTACAATTATTATTAACTTCGATCAAACAGGGAGTTTCCCAAGCTAATCCACCCAGTCAGGTTACTTGAGAATTTGGCTTACAAGTTGGGGGTAAAACGGGGATTCCTTTAGTGACAAAAGGTTCAGCACAAGCTAATATTAAGGCTGCTATTGAATGGGAATTTAACCAAGATAAGGGAGGTTAGTATGCAAGTTAAAATCGAAAAACGGTATTATACACCGGAAGAATATTGTCGGCTAGAAGAAACAGCAGAATACAAAAATGAATATTTAGATGGAGAAATTATTCCTATGACGGGAGCAACAACCAATCATAATCTGATTGCTGGTAATTTTTATAAAAATTTTCCAGCTAAGATTAATAATGAAGATTATTGGACTTTCATGAGTGATGTACGGTTATGGATGCCGACATATCGCTTTTATACTTATCCTGATGTAATGGTGATTAAAGGCAAACCATTATATGAAGGAAAAGGCACAAATACTGTAACTAATGCCTTAATTATTGTCGAGGTTTTATCGAAATCTACTAGAGATTATGACCGCACTGATAAGTTTAAGTTTTATCGCTCAATTCCTGACTTTAAGGAATATATTTTAATTGATCAATACCGTTATTATGTGGAACAATTTTATCAACAAAATAATGGAGAATGGTTGTTTAAATTTTATGAATCAGAGAATGATGTTTTAAGGTTGTATTCTGTAGATATTCAAATTTCACTGCTGGATATTTATAAACGAATTGACTTTAATTTAAGTGAAGAATAATGATTAAATCCCATCTCAATTATCTACCAAAATCAGTTGATATTGCGATTCTCAAGATCAAGAAGGAAACCCAACAAAAAAATAAGAGGATGGGAATAGCGATCGCCCTTTTCAAATCCTATAGTAATCATAGCAATTATCGTCCGTTGGGTTGAACCAAGGAAACCCAACTATAGACGAAAGGAACCCCAACAAAAAGATTCAGACAGATTTAGGTGTTGGCTGTTGGGTTTCGCTTTCCCTGAGAATTGAGAGGTTTTCTTTAACATATTTATTTGCTCAACCCAACCTACGGACTACGGACTTTATGAACGGTGGCTAAATAAGTAATCATTATGTTTCTCATTTCAGGTTCGCATTAGATTATAGCAGTATGCAGTCGTATGAGGTACAGTGTCACGAGCTATAAACCATGCTAGGCAAAGCTTAGTCTGTATCTCACTCAATCGCTTACCGCTATATATTCTTCGCGGATTGATGAAGTTAGAGATTCCACTAAGATTAATTTTTCCTCAATTGACAGGGTTTTTCCTTGTTTAATTAATGTTTGTAAAGGCATTTTTTTCAAATCAAATTCAGGCACAAGTAGAGCCAATTCTTTTGTTTGTTGATTTTGTAAGTCAGTAATTAACTCTTGTAAAAATAGAAAATCATTACTTAAGTCTGAAATTTCATCTTCATATTTTTCGAGAGTTTCTAGTTGTTGAATACGGTCACTATAATTTTTGAGAAGGGCTTCGAGAGCTTCGATAATAAATTGGATGTCTTTAAATGATAGAGTTTTCATAGTTTACCTCAACTTACACGATAAAAAAATTCACCAATTACCCTTAAGGCTTGTTGATAGGTTTCTATTGACATGGGAAATAAGGGTTTCCATAACCAGTGATTACCTCGATCATTAATTAATTCTAGCTCACTGGGAATAGAATTCCCCCGATCTAGTTTCCACCAGTTGTTTCCTATTCCCTGAACGGAAAAGGTGGAAATTCCCCCCGGTGTTTGTCCATCGACAAGGGTTTCTTTTACCCATATTTGCCCATTATTTTCATAGATGGCAATATCTTTGTTAGGACGAACATGATCCATTCTGGGAGATGTAGCATTACCTCTACGGTATAAATCAACGGGTGTTTTTATCATTTGTCACCTCCCTAATTCGCGTAAAAGTTGCATCACCTCTTCATAAGTTGCCATATTATCCTGCTGGAGGAATAATATAGCTGCTTGTTGTAGATAAATTTTTACTTTTTCGGTTTGTTTTAATATGGCACATAAAAGACCACGACTACGGACTATAGTAATCATAGCAATTATCGTCGGTTGGATTGACGTAAGGAAACCCAACAAAAAGATTCAGACAGATTTAGGTGTTGGGTGTTGGGTTTCGCTTTCCCTGAGAATTGAGAGGTTTTCTTTAACCTATTGATTCGCTCAACCCAACCTACAAAATTAGACTGTGATTAAGTATTGACTGATTCTAGATGCCTGAAAATCTGTTCTCTTAAATTATCCAAATAATTCTCTACCACATCCCAAACTGTATTAAGGTCAATTCCCCCTAAATAATCATGTACTAAAATATTCCTAAAACCAGAAATATTACGCCAGTTAACATCGGGAATATTTGCCTTTAATTCCTCCGAAAGCCGTTGAGTTGATTCTGCCAAGGTTTGTAAGCGTCTAATGATAAGCTGTTAAGCATTTAAATTGCTTGTTGAGACGAGGCAAGAGGCAAGAGGCAAGAGGCAACAGTAAAGGGATTGGGGGAGATTCGGCTAATCTTAAGAATAAGTGCTTTAAATGCGTCTTAGCTTAGCATCGCTGATCATTGAATTAGCAAAAAACTCCTGTTTTCCTCCCTGGGAATACTCCTTAATTTTATCAATACAGTCTAAAATATATCCAAGATAAACTTGATCTTCATTCATAACTTAATTGCCTCCTTTAAAATTCGCTGTTTAATTAGATGATGAAGGCTTTCTTCAGTTACTACATCCACTTTACACCCTAAGAGATCCTCTAAATCAACTAATAATCCACCGGGAAACCAAGGGGATGTTTTAGCTAAATCATAATCAATTAAAAAATCAATATCACTATTTTCGGTTTCCTCACCTCTAGCAACGGAACCAAATACACGCACATTAAAAGCACCATGTTTGGTGGCAATTTTTAGGATATCCTCTCGTTTGTCTTGTATGAGTTGTTTTAGGGTCATAAAATAACATCCATCCCGAAGGTTTTTAATGAACAATTAACAGACTAGACTAGAAAAAACTAAATACTGATAACAATTATCGTCGCTTGGGTTGACCCAAGGAAACCCAACAAAAAGCCATGAGAAGCGATCGCTCATTCAGA
Source organism: Microcystis sp. LE19-8.1F (assembly GCF_027531715.1). Taxonomy (NCBI): domain Bacteria; kingdom Bacillati; phylum Cyanobacteriota; class Cyanophyceae; order Chroococcales; family Microcystaceae; genus Microcystis; species Microcystis sp. LE19-8.1F. The sequence continues at coordinate 15,802 of NZ_JAPZSO010000200.1, forward strand.
CGGATTTAGGTGTTGGCTGTTGGGTTTCCCTTTCCCCTAAAATTGAGAGGTTTTCTTTAACCTATTGATTCGCTCAACCCAACCGACGGACTCAACCCAACAAAAAGGACTAGACCGCGCCTAATTTCCGCAGGAATTCCATAACCGCTTCATATAACGCCGCGTTTCTTTGCTGGCGGGACAGTTCGGCGGCTTGTCGCAAATCTCTGATCGCTTTTTCCCTTTCTAGTCGATAGTAATAAAGAACCCCCCGATTGTAGTAAGCCGTTGCGTTTCGGGGATTAATGTTGAGCGCCTGATTGTAATCGGACAGGGCGAGGTCGGATTTCCCCTGTCCGTAGTAAAGAAACCCGCGATTGTTGTAAGCCGGGGCTAATCGGGGATTAATGTTGAGCGCCTGATTGTAATCGGACAGGGCGAGGTCGGGTTTCCCCTGATCGTAGTAAAGAAACCCGCGACCGTAGTAAGCTTCGGCCAATCGGGGATTAATGTTGAGCGCTTTGTTGAATTCAGCGAGGGCGAGGTCGGGTTTTCCCTGTTGTCGGTAAAGAAGCCCGCGATTGCTGTAAGCCAGAGCGAATCGGGGATTAATGTTGAGTGCCTGATTGAAATCGGACAGGGCGAGGTCGGGTTTCCCCTGTCCGGCGTAAAGAAACCCGCGATTGTTGGAAGCTTCGGCCAATCGGGGATTAATGTTGAGCGCCTGATTGTAATCGGACAGGGCGAGGTCGGGTTTCTCCTGTTGTTCGTAAAGAAACCCGCGATTGAGGTAAGCCTCGGCGTATCGGGGATCAATGTTGATCGCTTTGGTAAATTCAGCGAGGGCGAGATCGTATTTTTTCTGTTGGATGTAGCCAACTCCCCGGTTATAGTGGCCGATCGCGTCTTGATTGTTCCCTTGAGCGATTCGGGTTTCGGCTGGTTGTCGGCCCTCTAGCGCCATGACGGGGCGAACAGTCGCGAGGGTGGAAAGGCTGATTAGGCTGACGGTGGTAAGAAGGGCAAAGGATTTCATGGCTAGTTCCTCACTGGGGATGATTTTAAATTCTACTTAGGGTTGGCTGAATATCGGTGTAAATCCTGCTAAAAAAGGTTTTTGGGCTAAAAAAGCCTAAAAATATTATCCAACAAGGTTTTTAGATTTATTCAGCAAGCCCTACTTAATTCATAGGCTGCTTTTTTGGGAATATGCAGAATAGGCTTTTTTTGTCTAAAAAGCACTAGGCTACTACTATCTAAAGTAATGAGAAAGTAGTAAGAGCGATCACTTTTTTCAAATCCTACAGTAATCATTTTTCCATAGCTCCTTTGCTTCCTTGTAGCCTTGTTTGATTGGCACTGTGAATTTATCTGTCACCAGTAAGACTTTTGATAATCTTTTTAGCCAATCGCTCATTAATTTCTCGATGTCTGGGAATTGGTTCTGTTTTTCCAGTATCTGGATTATGGTAAATATCATGTTTCCCTCCACGTCTAATCAAGTAGCAGCCAGCTTGCTCCAATTGTGCAATTAAATCATGTCTTTTCATGCGAATTCAAACTCTGCAACTCTCTTGATTCCGGGGATTTCTTCCGTAGTAAATGTTCTGTAGAGATCGATCAGGTTTTCGATTAATTCTTCTAAGTCAACACCTTGGGTCCAATGATCGGGAAATTCATTCAAATAGCCCAAGAACATCCCATCTGATTCTTTCCAATATGTATAGGGAATCCTCATGGTGAAATCCTCATTCTGCGTTGCTAACGATATTAAGTTGACCCCTATTATAACGGAATTGCTCTCAAGCCACGATCAGCTTTATTATCAGGGTTGGCAGCGAGATTGCCGCCTGACACTTCGTTAATGCAGCCGACAAAATTTGCGATCGCCTATTCAGACAGATTTAGGTGTTGGCTGTTGGGTTTCGTTTTCCCTTAGAATTGATACCATTTTTCATAAGTAATGGCAGAGATGGTTAATCGCCCTCACCCCTAACCCCCCACCCCCCAACCTCCCACCCCCCCGATGTCGGGGGGCAAGGGGGGGGGTAAGATACCTGCCAAGAATAAAGAAAAATGGTATGAGAGGTTTTCTTTAACCCATTGATTCGCTCAACCCAAGAAAAAGGACTAGACCTCTGTTGTATTCATCGCGTTTTATTAGCGGTAAGCTTGACTGCGATGTTCAATGAGTAAGACAATAACTTGAGATTGACTATCATCAACGATATAAATAACCCGATAGTCTCCGACTCGGAAGCGATACTTCCCAGCAAATTCTCCCTTTAATGCTTTAATTTGAGGGTGATTTTTGGGCGTTTCTTGAAGAATATTTAAACACTTAGCAATCTTCTTTCTCAAGACTGAATCAGCTTCAGAATAAACTTTATTAGCTTTAGCTGTTAAACAGACTTTATAAATCATCTGAGTTTTTCCAATCAATGAGATGACCTGATTGTAAATCCATCTCAGCTTCTTTTAATTTTTCTATGATATTGGAAATTTCTCTAATTTCTTGGGTTGCTTGCTCACTCTCTTTATCTGATAAACAAGCAGCAAATTCTAGAATATTCTTTAAATTTTCTAATGATAAGGTTTGGAGATATTGTTGAATTTTTTGCTTCATTAAATCAATCTGTGCTAATGTTTCAGAATCTAAAAAATCTTCTGAGGTCGAGAGATTTACTTGAACGTCAGTAATAGTCATAGTCTGATAAATTGCTCCTTTTAAGTTGATTATATATATCTTAGCGAATTTTTCAAGCTAGGGCTTGCTACCTTGGAATCTAATCTGGGAATTGATGACCCTCAGCGATTCGCGTCTGGAGAGGTAATGTTTCTCCCTCTACATTTATACTACCCCAGGAGAGTCCTTCCACAGAATCAATACCACTGGCTACTTGATAACTGAAATGTTGGGTTTCGCTCTTACCTAAAATCGAGAGGGTTCTTCTGGTTTCTGTGTGGAAACGAGGTCTATACTGATAGTTTCTTCGGCAAAATAGTCCTAAAAGTCTTTCTTGGTAAACATTTCACGATTCCATAAGCAAAAATCATCACACAATCTCGAGAAGAGCCTCGAGAGGTTTTCTTTAACCTATTGATTCGCTCAACCCAACCTACGGACTCAACCTGGGTATCTCGTTTTGGCATTTTCTCATCTCCCGGCTGCGAGGAGATGGGCAAATTCCACCCTTACCTGACCTAATTAAGGAGAGGTAGGAACGATTGTCATGGAATATGATCGCAATTCTTCTGAAGCTGAATTTTCTAATAATGATGGAACAGCTTACGCAGTGGAAACCATTCCTGCCTGTAGCTTTGTGCCCTCGTGGCCGATTGTCCTTTTCAACTCGAGGTAAACCTCATGAATACTGTACAGGCTCGCTTGTTGATGTTTAATGCTAGCAAGAAGAACTCCAGCAAGGGTTTTACCCTGATTGAACTGCTAGTTGTTCTCGTAAACGTAATTGTCGTTTTGGCACCGATCATGCTTGGCGCAATCGCACTGTTTGGCGGTGGTTACAAGGAAGACAACAACGTGCGCGGTAAAATCCAACTTCAGGAGGATATTCAGCGCGACTCCGAAGGTCGAATTAACACTCGTTACCGTCTGTTTGTCTCTGATCCTAAAACCCTGCAACCCGTTGAGCAGTACTTGATTGCTGACGACTATTTGCGCGGTATCTGGAATTCCGGTACCGTTGTCAGCCAAGCTAAACTGCACGATGGCTCTTTCTGCGAAGTAGATGGTGTCGGTCGTCGGGTTCCCTTTATGTCCTGGTACCCATACGTCGAGAATATCAGCTGCCAGCCTCGACCCTAAAACAGGAGAAGTCTCTCTCTGGGGTTGTTTCAAGCCGGATCACCCCCGCAAGACCAAGAAAAAGGCTTCGGCTCGCCCCAGGAGAGTAAGTTGATCAAATACGAACACCCGCCCAAGGTTCCCACGGAGCTATTCTGTCTCAAAGTCTCTCTGTTTATCTGGGAAAAAGTGTCAGGGCTTTTTTTGCAGCGGTAGGTTGGGTTGACGTAAGGAAACCCAACTATAGACCCAAGCAAACCCCACAAAAAGCCATGAGAAGCGATCGCTCATTCAGACGGATTTAGGTGTTGGCTGTTGGGTTTCCCTTTCCCCTAAAATTGAGAGGTTTTCTTTAACCCATTGATTCGCTCAACCCAACCAACGGACTCTCTTGTAGGTTGGGTTGACGTAAGGAAACCCAACAAAAAAATAAGAGGAGCGAAATAGCGATCGCTTTTTTTAAATCCTACAGTAATCATAGCAATTATTGTCGGTCAAACTTATCTTTTCTCTTGGTGTAAATCGTCAATTAATTACCTTACTCCTCTTCTCTACTCATTAAAGTAGCGACTAAGAAATTCTTGGGGAGTAATGATTGTAATTCTTTGATTTTTAGCTAATTTAAGGATTTTACCCGGAACTCCTCCCCACAACAATCCTGAAATCCAAACATTGACATCTACAACAACTTTCATGAGTTGGCGCGTCTAATTTGGCGAGCTTCTTTAATCATCTGGCTAATCTCAGCTAGAGTCGGTTGATTGGGGTCTGGTTCCATTGCTTCTAGTCGCTCAAAGAATTGCTCTAGATTGACTTTATCTTGATGAACTTTTTTGAGAATGATGGAGTCTTCCGTCAGGGAAATCATGTATTTATCTCCTGGGTTGAGGCGGGTTTGAACTTCAGGAGGAAGTTCGAGGTTTCCTTCTCGATTGATTTGTATGAGTAGCTCTTTGGTCATCGGCTTCAAAATCAACTTTATTAACTTTAGCTGTTAAACAGACTTTATAAATAATCTGATCAAGTTAATTATATATATCTTAGCGAATTTTTCAAGCTAGGGCTTGCTACCTTGGAATCTAATCCTGGAATTGATGACGCTCGGCGATTCGCGTCTGGAGAGGTAATGTTTCTCCCTCTACATTTATACTACCCCAAGAGAGTCCTTCCACAGAATCAATACCACTGGCTACTTGATAACGGATCCAGAACGGTTATTAGCGACGCTTGAGTAAAACCCAACCACACCAATGTCGTCAAGAATGTTGGGTTTTGCTCAAACCATTGAATCGAGCAGTTTTCTCCTAAGTATTAAATCGCTCAACCAAACCTACAAGCTTCTATCTGATAACTGATAACTGATAAGTAGTCGTGCAAAATTAATTTCCTAGTGAAGATAGGCAAGAGGCAAGAGGCAAGAGGCAAGAGGTGGTTAGATATGTGTAATTAATTTTGCTTAGGTACTTAACTGATTAAGACTTCACTCCCAGATTAAAGAAAATCGTTCCCCGACGCACAGAATTTTCACTACCTTGGCTGCTAATCGTAAGAGAACGCAGATTATTAAATAAAGGCTTAATCGATAATTCTAACACCCGCACGATCGGGAATTTTGCCTCGATTACTGGTTGCAATTGTCGCCAATCGACGTAAAAATAACCATCATTTTCTGCGGGTAGAGCAGTAATTGCCTGTCGAAACTTACCACTGCTTAAAATGGGGTTTTTCTGTGCAGATAAAGCTAAACCCATCGCTTCCACAGAACTAGCGATAATTTCATAATTATCGACCCTAGTATGCACTCCCGTCACGAGCGTCTCTAGTTGCGCTTTTCCCTCTGGGACCGCCGTGGTTAACTTTGTCCAAGCTGTCACCGTTCGATCGAGTAAAGGCAGATTAACCACATTATAGCCGCGACTGCGGGCCAACTCATCCAAATGCTCGATCGCACTGTCCACCTCTACCCCCATCACCCGTTCCCCTAGAAAAACACTATCGGGTTCCATCCCCTTTGAACTAGGCACGAGAGCGAGGCTATATTCGCCTCTAACCCAGCTAAAAACGTCTTCAGGCAAATTTAAACCTAAAGGCGACTGGAAGCGGTTTAAGACCTGTGTTATTAATTCCTGTAGGGGACTATCTGCTTCTAACCCCTCCTCTACCTGAGTCCAAAAACGATTTAAATCGCGACTAGCGGCGACTAAAAGGCTATTTTCGCCGATAAAAGATAATGCTCCCACGGGACTAGATAAAATTGGTGCTTGGTCATCCTGTCCTAAGACTCCAATTAAGGCGGTTTGAGCGACTATTCCCCCAGATTTGAGGGTAAAAGCCGTGGCTAATCGTTGTTTTGCTTCGGGACTCTCTGGGACGGGTTGATTCGCGATCCAAGCCGATAACGGAGGTAAATTGCCGTAAACTATAGCTATACGCGGTTCGGTGATATTTTTGAGAGCTTCTCGGTAATCAGGGCTATTTTTTAGGTTTAAATCCGGTACTTGCACGTTATTAAGGGCCTCGCGCAAAACCTTGATATTATTGGCAAAAAGCACCGTATCACCGACGACGGCACTAGCGAGAAAACGATTATTATCTCCTGCGGTCAAGGGACGTTGATAAATGAGGTTAACTCCCTTGTAGAGTTCAAAAACGAGGTCAAATTTGCCCGAAACCGCCTGTTTTGAGTAGGAAGCTTGCAGAAATTCCTTAGCGCGTTCACCATCTTTACTTTGAATTGCCAAAAGATAACCCGGTTGGATACCATTATCGGTATCGCGATCGAAATCTAGGGAAGTAACAGCGAGGGTAATTTCCTCCCCTAACCAGGGTTTGATTTCCTTTTGATAATTTAATCCCGTTTTGCCGAGCAGAGTTTTTTCTAAATCTTTAATTTGTTGGTGGGAACGTCGTCGATTAGCCGGTGTAGCGATTAATTGACCAAAAGACTCTAAACGTTCGGGATTGACCAACAAGGATACCATAACCGGGGCCTGTTTCGGCACAAAAATCGCCGCCGTCGGTTCCCGCATTACCCCACCTTTGAGCAAAGACAGAGGACTATCGGCGAGAATCCAAGCAAAACTGGCTGTAGCGACTCCTAGGAGAATGATTACCGTCGCACCTAAAATATAGAAAAACGATCGCAATTTCACAACCTTGTCCCGAGATGAACCATTAGCTATTTTAAGCCAGCAATTGACCCAAGAATTTCGATCGCTACAATTCTTACCAGACTGACAACGGATAACTCGCCACCGATAACTAATTTTTACCAGCCTTTTTCCGCTTGAGCGAGGACATAATTAGCTACAGCTTCGATATCTTCAGCGCTGAGACGACCACCGAAAGCGGGCATCGCCCCCATACCTTTGGTAACTTGGGTAACGATAGCTTCAACGGAATCTTTGCCGTATTTAACTAAATCTTCTTTTTTCAGGGTTTTAGCGGCATTAACCACGTTTTTACCGCCCATGTGGCAGGAAGCACAGTTAGCACTGAAAATCGAAGCCCCATCAGCTAAAGCGGGACGAGCCATACCGAAAGTAACCACAGCCAAGAGCAAGCACAGGGAAATTAATAATCTTTTCACGATAGGTTCTCCTCTATTTCTTAAGAAATTCCCCAACCATCGTCAGAAAAAACCGGTTTTCTTGTCAAAAGACAAGCTGTCAAACTTCGTGTAGAATTAATCAATGGGACAGTTAAAAGCAAACTTTTACTTTTTTGTCAAAAGACAGGCTGTCAAACTTGTCATCTTCCCTCGTGTAAAGGATTAACAAGCATGAAAAAATTAGGTTTATTGGTCGCTACCGTGGTGCTAGTCGTCTCTAGCTTCTTCTTCAACACTGCCTCCGCTGCTGCGGAAACCTTCACGGTGAAGATGGGCGGTGATGCAGGTACACTACAATTTGATCCCCCCGCCCTCACTATTAAAGCAGGAGATACGGTGAAATGGGTCAATAACAAACTTTCTCCCCATAACATAGTTTTCGATAGCACCAAGGTTCCCGAAGCCCAGGCTGCTAAATTATCCCATAAAGGTCTGGCTTTTTCCGCTGGTGAGTCCTTTGAAAGCACTTTCAGCGAACCGGGTACTTACACCTACTACTGCGAACCCCATCGCGGCGCCGGTATGGTCGGAACGATTACCGTTCAGTAATTATCCGATTTTAGCCAAAAATAACTCGCGGTTAACTGCCGCGGGTTGTTTTTTTGGGAATTATGAAGACTTTTCAGTTATCAGTAAACAGGAATCAGTAATCAGTGAGGTTCTTCAGTTTGTCTTATGCAACGGACAGGGTTATAAGGAATGAAACTCTTATAGAGAAAGACATTTGGCGATTTTTGTCAATTGTTTTTGAACTAGAACGAACTCATCAATTAAGTTTTTTGCCAGATAAGGATTTAGTCGATTTATGCCCCCCGAGCGAACCATACCAAGTTCAGTAATCAGTAAACAGTAATCAGTGAACTGAAAACTCGCATCTGATAACTGATAACTGATAACTGATAACTGAAAGGGCTGTCTCCTGAAATATAAAGTCTCGGTTACAAAACTGACTTCCGAGCAATTCTAACCCCACCATAGAAACAGAAGCCCCTAGAAAAATCAGCCATGAAAGAACACGATGTCGTTATAGTGGGCGGTGGGTTAGCAGGATGCCGCGCCGCCTTAGAAATCAAACGCCTCAACCCGACTATCGATGTTGCTGTCGTTGCCAAAACCCACCCAATTCGTTCCCACTCCGTCGCCGCCCAGGGGGGTATCGCCGCCGCCCTGCAAAACGTTGACCCCAAAGATAATCCCAAGGCCCACGCCTACGATACCGTCAAAGGTTCCGATTTTCTGGCTGACCAGGATGCAGTGGATATTCTCACCCAAGAAGCCCCCGAAGTTATCATCGAATTGGAACATCTAGGCGTGTTATTCTCCCGTCTCGAAGATGGACGCATTGCCCAAAGAGCCTTTGGCGGTCACAGCCATAACCGGGCCTGTTACGCCGCCGATAAAACCGGTCACGCCATGCTGCACGAATTAGTCAGCAATTTACACCGTAATCAGGTAAAAATCTACGATGAATGGTACGTTTTGCGTCTTATCCTCGAAGAAGGTACGGCTAAAGGGGTAGTAATGTACCAAATCGCCACCGGACAGTTAGAAATCCTCCGGGCAAAAGCAATTATGTTCGGTACGGGGGGCTATGGTCGCGTTTATAACACCACCTCCAACGATTTCGCCTGTACGGGGGACGGTTTAGCTTTATCGGCAAAAGCGGGTATTCCCCTAGAAGACATGGAATTTGTCCAATTTCACCCCACTGGACTCTATCCCGTCGGTGTTTTAATCTCGGAAGCGGTCCGGGGTGAAGGCGCTTATTTAATCAATAGCGAAGGTCGTCGTTTTATGGAAGATTACGCCCCCTCGCGCATGGAATTAGCCCCCCGGGACATCACTTCCCGGGCCATTACCCTAGAAATTCGCGCCGGCCGGGGGGTAAATCTGGACGGTAGTGCCGGGGGTCCCTTTGTCTATCTGGATTTACGCCATTTAGGCCGGGAAAAAATTATGAGTCGCATTCCCTTCTGTTGGGAGGAGGCCCACCGTCTCGTCGGTGTCGATGCGGTAGAGGAACCGATGCCTGTACGTCCTACAGTTCACTATTGTATGGGCGGCATTCCCGTTAATACCGATGGTCGCGTTCGCTTAAGTGCCGATACCCTCACCGAGGGCTTTTTCTCCGCCGGGGAATGTTCCTGTGTCTCCGTTCACGGGGCCAATCGTTTGGGTAGTAATTCCCTGTTAGAATGTGTGGTCTATGGGAGAAGAACCGGCAAATCGATCGCTAAATACGTCGAAAAACGCGCTTTTCCCGTCTTTAATCCCGATATTTACCTTCAGGATGCTAAAGAGGAAATCACCGCTTTATTGACCAAAAAAGGCACGATTCGCATCGGTCAACTACGTCAGGAATTCCAAGACTGTATGACCCAACATTGCGGCGTTTTTCGCACCGAAGCGACCATGCGCGAGGGAATTAAACAAATCGGCGAATTAAAGCGCAAATACGAGCAGATTTACCTCGATGATAGGGGTGATTGCTGGAATACGGAACTAATCGAGGCCTGGGAATTACAAAGTCTCATGGTGGTGGGGGAAATTATCCTCACCTCTGCCCTCAATCGTCAAGAAAGCCGAGGGGCCCATTCCCGCGAGGATTTTCCCCAACGGGATGACCAAAATTTCCTTCAGCATACCCTCGCCTATTATTCCCCCTCCGGCATCGATATCGACTATATGCCCGTGGTAATTCAGGATTTCACCCCCGTGGAACGTAAGTATTAACCTCTGGTGGGACGGTAAATGTAAAGGAATTTTACAAACTCCTTGGCATTTACCGAGATTTAGTTCTATACTAGGTAAAGCAACGCGGGATAGAGCAGTCTGGTAGCTCGTCGGGCTCATAACCCGAAGGTCAGTGGTTCAAATCCGCTTCCCGCCATTAACCTGAAATAGTCCTAATACTGAAAGCCTAGCTTTTAATTCTGGGCTGATTTTTACTGCTGCTATGGCTGGAAATTTGGGTAGAAACCTTTAGCGTAAGAGATTAAAAGAATGCTAGAGGAATTTTGGGGTTAGAAGGATATTATCTCGGCATTTTGTCTGCTAATTCAGCATAAAGAGTAACCAAGAGCCTTATTTCGGCGATTTTTTCGGCCACTGTTGACGGTGATAACTGCTATACTGCCCATGAACATTGACCAGATAGGGAACTAGATAAGTCAGTAATGCCGCCAGCCAGCGATCGCCTGTCATACGGCCGATAATTACAGCATAACCGTGGTTAATTGTCAATAAAATTGTCCCCACTATTACAGCCACTTTTATCCCGGTGGGGGCAAATTGGGGGGATAATAAAGCCCGAAAATAGCCGATAATTCCTTTCATTGCCTATAAATCGCACTCTATCAGGCGAGTAAAACAAAAAGTCACCATTTTTAACCCGTAGGGAGACTTCCACCAGAGGGCAGGAAAACAGCCTTGAGGAGCTGCTAGACTAAAATCCCAGTGATCATAATCATCGATACGCCACTCATCTTTGTCGCGCCATCCCACCAATTCCCCAAATTTTCTAATCGTTTCCGCATCTTGGGTACGCAGGGTGTTAATACTACCACCGACGGCAAAATATAACTTCACCTGAGCGCTAAAACCGAAATGATCGCCGCTATAATTTTTCCAAAGGCGATCAAGTACCCGAATCACATTAACGGGAAACCGCATCATATCCTCTGGAGTTAAAGTATCGCGGGTTCTGCCGGCAGCTTCGAGGATAACTCGCAGAGTTTCTGCGTCTGCTTCCCTAAAGTTCCCCTCAGCTAGAAATTGCTGTAATTTACCATAGCGCTCGATGTCCGGTACTAACATCTGCCGCGCTTCGATGAGGGCAACCCGTTCGCTTAAAGATTGCAATTGAGCTAAAATATCCTGAAGTTGGGCGTTAATATCTGACATAAATGTAAGGGGGTTTGTTGACTGCAAAAATTACCGATTTATCGGCAAAATAATTATTGATTTACCGCTTCTAATCGCGACTTGACAAAGCGATTCATCCATGCTTCTAGATAGATGCGATTGGCTTTTTGTTCTTTTAAATCTGTGGTAGTTAAAGGATAAGGTGCTAATCCTTGAATGGCTGCCGTTGTTACACAAAACATCGACTTTTGAAAAGTTTCGCAGATCTGGACTAATAAATCTTCCTCTTGACGAAAACTCTTTTTATAAATGTCGTGCAGATAATCAGGTAAAAAGTGACGCATATCCTGCATTAATAGTGTGGGAGGAATCCCTGCACCTCCGATGGGTAAAGGATCTGCATACAAAGCACCATAGGCAAACATTCCTTGATCGTAGGGAATTTGATAGGCTTGGGCATTATAGGAAATTGTACCGGGGAAAGGTGTTCCGCGAAAGAAAACCGCCTCAACGTAGGGGATTGCCGTATCCGCAAGAAAGGTTAATCCTGCCGATTTGGGGATCAGATCATAGGTTTGTCCTTTGATTTTTACCTGATAGACAATTGCTTGACTAGCATTATCGACTAAATTTTTCTTAATGTGTGCCACCACTGCGGGAATACTGGTAATTTGTCCGGCATCGTAGAGATCGGATAAACTTAAAAAAGTATCGGCCATAATTCGCCAAAATTGACCTAAACCGCTATAGTAGGCCATCATCCGCATTTGTTCTGGCAAAAATTCAGGAAAGGCTTTATTTAAAATTAAAACTAGGGGATTATTACTAAATTTGGCTTGAATAACCTTGGCTGTCACTTCCCGAAAAGCGGCACTATCTACATAACTATCTAAACCACCCCCACCATGCCAAAACATGGCTTTCATACAGTATTCAGCATACTCAAAATTAATGCGATCGTGCCACCAGTGTTGTAGTAATTTCTGCCAAGATACTTGACCATTAAAATATTTAAAGAAAGGGAAAAAAACCAAAAACTGATTTTCCGCAATATAAATTAAATTTTTGGAATAAGCATCTAACACCACCCCGTAACTTTTCAGGATACCCACTACCTCGATCAAATTCTGGGGAGTATCTTTTAACAATGCTTCCCCAGCCGTGAGACGATCAATATAGGATGCTAGGGGATGAGAGGAGGACTTGACAGGGATAGTGACCATGCTAGAAGCTTGATAAAATAACTTTCCTCATCTATTTTAACCCATAAAAGCACAACCAATTAGCGGCAGTGGCACGGCGAGTCATGCGGGGATTGAATTCGCCAATTTTATAACCGGTAAACCCCAATTTATCTTTTAATAATTGTTTATTTTCTGGTAAGATCGATCGAGTTAATTTTACTGTTGGAGGACGATTGGCAATAAAATCCGGGGGTTCGGGATATTCACAGCGCCAATCTTCCCCTACTTGACTATTATCCCATTTTCCTTGACTTTCATCGTAGCGATAACCTAAAGTTTGCCAGACCAATTTATTAACGGTTTCGTCGTCAATTTCATCGTTAATAATCGCCCAAATTGTCTCTATATTTAATTCTGGTAGTTCCATAGATCAAGTAAATAGCAGATGGGGTGATGGGGTGATGGGGTGTGGGGTGTGGGGTGTGGGGTGTGGGGTGTGGGGTGTGGGGTGTGGGGTGTGGGGTGATGGGAGCAAAAAACTGATCAGTGATCACTGATTACTGATCACTGATAACTGACTCCTGACTCCTGACTCCTGCCTACGGCTAAAATAACTGGTAAATAACATCATTGATCATCGTGCGAGCGCAGCCTATTTTGCCTCCTTCCAACGCCAAAATTATTTTTATTTTAACTATCGGTGTGGTGTCGGTTTCTGCATCGGCAATTTTTATCCGGTTAGCGATCGAAGCGGTAGGTAATGCTACGATCGCATTTAGTTTATTTTTAGCGACTTCGCGTCTGATATTGGCTTCTGTTGTCCTAATTCCGAACTGGTTGACCTTATCACGCCAAAAAGTCCCTATTCAAGCCTATTATTACGCAGTGGGGGCAGGATTTTGTTTAGCTCTCCATTTTGCTACTTGGATTACTTCTCTATCCTACACCTCGATCGCCGCTTCTACCACTTTAGTCACCACTAATCCCCTCTGGGTTTCTCTGTTGGGTTGGTGGTGGTTTCGAGAAAAACCGACAAAATTAACTTTTATCGGCATTTTTGTGGCTTTAACGGGGGGATTATTGATTGTTTTAGCCGATCGAGATGTCAGTAGTTCTTATCCTAACCCTTTATTGGGCAATAGCTTGGCTTTAATTGGGGCAATTCTCGTTAGTGGTTATATTCTCCTCGGACGGGAAGCACAAAGAAAGGGCTTAAATATTAAGAATTATATAACTGTAGCCTACACTACCGCAGGATTAGCTTTATTACCCAATATTTTCTTCTTCGGTCAAGGTTACGAAAGCTATCCTTTGTCCGTGTATGTTTATGTGTTAATGATGGCGATTTTTCCGCAATTAATTGGTCATACTAGCTTTAACTGGGCTTTGCGATGGGTAGCACCGACAATAGTAACCATGGTAATTTTATTAGAGCCAATTGCCGCTAGTCTGTTAGGAGTGTTCATTTTTGGTGAAATACCCCCCCAAGAAGTAATTTATGGCGGATTAATTCTATTAATCGGCGTAGGCATTGCTATTTTGGGCGGATAAGCTGTTAGTGTATCTAAATTACTGGTTAAGTGTGATCTCGATCGCCGATTGTGATCACAGACAAAGAATAGATTAGTGTACAATGCTAAATGGATGAGAGTTTAGACAATCTGACTCACTGGAGCAATAGGGGTTGCGGGGAATTAATTCCCTGGCTAGAGTTAGAAATATCCCATCATCTGGGTACTCTGTAGTTGAGGGCTAAAAAAGCCAGTAGTTTTGAGGAAAAACTTGGGAGGATTAGGAAGTGAAATCAAAAGGAAAGAGGATACCGCTAAAACTGTCATCGTCTGAGTCAGGTTTCTCCCTGTTAGAAGTAATCATTGCCATTTTGACTATTACCGCTTTCTTAACGGGAACCCTACAGTTAATGGCAGTGGATGCCTTATATAAAGTTAGGTCAGAAAGACAAGCTCAAGCTAACTTTTGGATTCAAGAAGACTTCGAGGATACCAAATATATAGCTTCGACTTTAAATGTGACTTCCAGTCCCAATTATGTCAGTCCAGATGTATGTACAAATATCAATCAGGGTTATGCCACAGCTTTAAGAAGACAACTAACGGATATTAAACTCCCCACCCCTATACCGACGGACCCCCAATTAGTAGCGACCAGAACAATTGTCGGTAAAAACTATTCTCTCTATCGGACTTTTAATATTACTAACCAATCGGATAATCCCCATCTTCTCCGTATAGAGTATAAGGTGAAGTTAGCTGATGATGAAATAGCTAATGACTATCAAACTCAAGAAAGAGACGAAAGAAGCGAACAAGAAGGAAAATTTCTTGCTAAAAGTTCTGTTGAGGTGATTCCCGATGCGTCGTTTGAATGTCCATAAAAATCAGGGTTTTACCCTGTTAGAAATTTTGGTAGCTTTGGCAATTACGGGAGTTCTTGCCGCCTTAACCCTGCCTAATTTATTAGCTTGGTTAAATAGCAATAAAGTCCAAGAAGCCACCGATTCTATACAATCAGCCCTAGAGGATGCCCAAGGACAAGCTATCCGTCTGGGGAGAATTTGCACGATTAATTTTACCAACGGGACTGGCAATAATCCCACGGTTTACCGGCAAATAACCGCCAGTGAAGCAGGTTGTTTAGTGGCGACTAATACTAACGCGAGTTCCCTAAATCTGCCGCAGGAAGTATTTATGGTGGTGGATAATTTTCCCACTCTGGGCGGCAGTCCGGGGGTGCAGTTTTCCTTTCGGGGTCATGTGCCGGAGAGGTTAGACGGTCAGTTCCCCCGGTTTGATCCGCCGGAAGATCAAGCGATAATCGTATTATATCCCGCCGCCGATGCCTCCGCCGATCCCTATCCCAACCAAGAAAAAAAATGTCTAGTTATCGCTTCTTTGTTAGGAATAATTAAACAAGGTACTTATACTGGAACTTCTCTAACTAACCTCGATGCCAGTAAATGTGAAATCAGTCTCGATGGAACTCAACCCTAATCAGTTATCAGTTAAGTAGTCGTGCAAAATAAATTTCCTAGTGAAGATAGGCAAGAGGCAAAAGGCAAAAGGCAAAAGCTTTATCGAAATGTGTAATTAATTTTGCTTAGGTACTTATCAGGTGTGAGTTATCAGTTATCAGTTACCAGATGTGAGTTATCAGGTGTGAGTTATCAGTTAAGCTAAGACGCATTTAAAACCCTTATTCTTAGATTAGCCGAACCTCTCCCCCCCGATGTCGGGGGGGTTGGGGGGGTGTTGCCTTTTGACTCTTGCCTCTTGCCTCGTCTCAACAAGCAATTTAAATTACGAACAGCTTATCAGTTACCAGATGTGAGTTTTTAGTTCACTGTTCACTGATTACTGTTCACTGATTACTGATTACTGTTCACTGTTCACTGATTACTGATTACTTTTGATTGCTCAGAAATAGTCGTAATTTCAATAAACTGAGAGTTTGACCGAGATTGAGGGGAAGGAGGGAAATGCCTTCTAAACGGGATTGTAACCAACCATCACCCCAATACCATTCGTGATAGCCATCGATGCCTTGACTCAAAAGCAAGCGTAAACACTGGTCATTGGCCAATAAAACCTGATGTTGTACGGGAATTAAACCTAACCAAGAGGTAAAAGTCAAACCTTCCTCTAATTTATCGGGTAGATTAGGCGAGAGCATTTGCGGCCACAGCCATTGACGGAGATGAGCAGTTTTGAGCAAACTATCCCGGATAGCCTGTTCACTGGCCGAGATTTCGATACGCAGCTGACTTTGTTGAAAATTGCCGAACATATTATTATCTGATAATTTTTGTTAAGTTAGTTAAAGAATAACTAAAAATCGGGACAGCGTTTTCCAAGGATAACAGTAAGTAGTATGGCAGATAAATTAATCCGCGCCACGGCCGCCGATGGGGGAATTAGAGTAGTAGGAGTGATTACCACTCGTTTAACCGAAGAAGCCCGCCAAAGACATCAATTATCTAACGTAGCCACCGCCGCGCTCGGTCGCACGATGGCATCGGCTTTACTCTTGGCTTCCAGTTTAAAAAAACCCGGTTCTAGGGTCAATATTCGCATTAAAGGCGACGGTCCTCTGGGTGGGGTCTTGGTTGATGCTGGACTCGATGGCACGGTGCGGGGTTATGTGGACTATCCCCAAGTGGAATTACTCCCCAATGCTAAGGGTAAATTAGATGTGGGTCGCGCCGTGGGTAACAAGGGTTATGTGCGAGTCTTACGCGAAGAAAAAGGCGAGGGGAGAAATGAACTTCAAGAAAGCATCGTCGAGATAGTTTCTGGGGAAGTGGGGGAAGATATCGCCTACTATCTAGACCAATCGGAACAAATTCCCTCCGCTTTGCAAGTGGGGGTTTTTGTCGGTACGACCACAGGAGTGACGGCTGCTGGGGGAATTTTATTACAAGTTCTCTCTAAAGAAGCCGCCCGGGATGAGGTCTTAGTGGCTCGTTTAGAGTCGAGATTGCGAAAATTAACGGGATTTACGCCCCTTTTACGCGCAGGAAAAGGACTAGAAGATATTTTTCAGGAACTTCTCGGAGATATGGGTCTAGAAATTTTTCCTGCTGTGCAGATGCTGCGTTTTGATTGTAGCTGCTCTTTTGAACGGGTCTTAGGAGCTTTAAAATTCCTCGGGGTCGATGAATTAAAAGACATCATCGAAAAAGATAAACAAGCGGAAGCCGTCTGTGAGTTTTGTCGGGAAGTGTATAATGCCAACGAGACACAATTAATCGAATTAGTCGAGTCTCTACAGGCTGAATCTTGCTGAGAAGTTGGGCAATGAGCGCCATTAGGGTAAAATCTATCTAAAATATCTGCCGGGGAGTTGTGAATGTCTAAAGGAAAAGAATTAACCGAAAATCTAGTCAAACGAGAATCGATTGACTCCCTGACTCGTTGGCCTGAGAAAACTAAGTCTTTTCTTTTTCTCTTTTGGTACCGATACCAGCATCGTTTCACTTGGAAAGTTTGGGCGGCTTTATTTGTCGTGGTCTTTGGCAGTGTTGGCTTTCTCGCCACTTGGCAGTTATTAAATATGCAGAAGTCGCCCAATTGCCCAAAAATCTTCTGGCCCATCGCTTCTGCGTCCCTGCGTCTCTACTGCGCTCAACTTTCCGCCGATAGTCGCACCGTGGCAGGTTTACTCGAGGCAATTGCCCTAGTGGAAGCTTTACCCGATGACCATCCCCTGCGATCGCAAGTTAATCAACAGGTGGAAGAATGGGCGCGAGATATCCTGAATTTGGCTGAAAAAGACTATCAAGCGGGAAATTTAAGGCAAGCGATCGCTAAAGCCCGTCAAATCCCCGATAATATGGCAGTAGCGGCAATTATTGAAGAAAGAATCGCTAAGTGGCAAGGAACCTGGACGGAAGGCAACGAGATATTAAGCAAACTAGAGGAAAATCTCCGCGCTTCCAACTGGAATCAATCTTTCCGTCTGGCAGTGGATTTATTGAACTTAAATAACGAATATTGGGCAACGGTTAAGTATAATGAAGCGATCGCTAAAATTACCGTCGCCCGGGAAGATAGCAGTAAATTAGATAATGCCTTTAATCTCTTTGCCCGGGGCGGTCTCGACAATTGGTTCAAAGTCATCGAAGAAGCTAGAAAAATTCAAGCCAGTAGTTATGCCTATCAAGAGGCCCAAAAATTAATCGGGAAAACCGAGGATAAACTGCAAGAATACGCCGAAAGATTAATTGAGCGGAAGCAATGGCAAGCTCTTCGGGATTTGGCTAACCAAACCCCCAAAGACCTCAAAATTAAAGAAGATGTCACCGATTGGTCTCTCTTGTCCACAGCGGCCTTGGATGCGGAAGCCGGCACGGTGGAGGGATTGGAAGCTGGCATACTGGGACTAGAACAAATCGACCCTTCTCGACCCCTCCATCAAACGGCCCTAGGCATGAGGGAACGCTGGCAGTTACAGGTACAGGATCTAAGAATACTGTCTGAGGCTAGAGATTTAGCACAAGCAGGGACGATCGAGCAGTATAGCGCCGCGATCGCGAAAGCGGGCGAGGTTCCCCGGAATAACCCCCTCTGGTCGCAAGCACAGCAGGAAATTGGCTCTTGGAATCGTCAAATACAAGTCATTGAAGACCGACCGATTTTAGAACGCGCGCGGGAAATAGCTCTCCCTGGCGATATTAACTCCCTCAGTAACGCTATTATTCAGGCGCGAGCCATCGCTAACAATCGGGTCCTATACAGAGATGCTCAACGGGAAATTCGCGACTGGCAAGCGCGGATTGAACGCATGGAGGATCAACCCATTTTAGATCAGGCTCAAGCTTTGGCCAATCTCAAAGACTATAGCACGGCGATCGAAACTGCCAATCAAATTCCCCCCGGTCGCGCTCTTTCCGGGGAAGCATCCCAAAATATCCGTCGTTGGCGCCGAGAATTGCGGGCCAGTCAAAATCTCCAACAGGCTAATCAATTAGCGGCGACGGGAACCGCAGAAGGTTTAACCCGGGCGATTGCTTTAGTTACCAATATTTCCACTAAAACCGATGCGGGTGTGCAACGGAGTGAATTGCTGGAACGTTGGAGTTATCAGCTTTTGTCTTTAGCCACGGCCCAAGCTAATAATGGCCGTTATCTGGAAGCTATTCGCCTTGCTGAATCCGTATCCCCAGAAAGTACCGCTTACAGTTCGGCTCGCTCCCAAATGCAAGGCTGGCGCAATATTCTCCAACCTCCGGCCCCACCGCCAATAGTTGAATCGACTCCCCTTTCCCCAGAGTCCCCGATAGAAGCACCGAGTCCGGGTCAATAATCAGTTTTAGGGGCTGTTTTTGCTGTGGATTGCCCCTAAGAAAGTCCCTCATCCCCGGAAAGATGAGAGACTTAACAAATTGCCTAACCGAACTCAATTTAAAATCGATCGAAGTCAATCTAACACGGTTTTTTGCGGTAGAACAGTTTAGCTACCGATACTAAAAATATCTGTGACATTGGCTCAGAAAAAGTTACTTTTTTCCTAACCAAAAATCCTTGACAAGATCGTGTAATTATGCTAGGTTCCATCAAGTCCCCTCCCACCTCTCGGTATCTACTCCTTTGACAGGAAAAAAGCTGTAATGACAAATAATAGCTTTTTAGAGCTATTATCAGGGTTTTATACCGAGAAAAGTCCCTGTTTACTTGATAAAGAAAACTTGACAAACTTATATAATAATGCTTGGTAGTGAAGCTTCTCAATAATTGATCCCCCATGACTTGGTTATATAAAACCCCCGGTATTCCCGATGAACTGTTTGAACGTTTGCCCGGGATTCCCTTGAGTAAACGCGAGGTGAGATTATTGATGATTTCCGCTTTGAGGTTAGGAGATGGGGGGGTTTTCTGGGATATCGGCGCAGGAACCGGCACTATTCCCGTTGAAATTGGCTTATTATGTCCCAATAGTCCGATTATTGCCATTGAAAGAGATGAAGAAGTGGCCAGTTTAATCCGCCGTAATTGCGATCGCTTTGGGGTTAAAAATGTTACGGTTTTTGAAGGCAGCGCCCCGGATTGTCTGCCCAATATATCCCTCGCACCCGATCGCGTCTGTATCGAGGGCGGCAAACCGATTAAATCAGTCCTGCAAGAAGTGTGGCAATACCTGAAACCCAACGGCCGCATCGTGGCTACGGCCAATAATTTAGAAACCCTCTATCAATTTTCCGAAGGCTTTTCTAATTTACAGGCGCGTAATATCGAGATTGTCCAAGCGGCAGTAAATCGCCTAGAAACTAGGGGTATTCACCAAGTTTTTGCCGCCGTTGATCCCATGTTTATCCTGAGTGGCGATAAACTTTAATTGGGGATAACCTTCCATAAAGTTTTCTTAATCTATATAATTATGACAATGCCGCCTAATTTCTCTGGATTAACCATGCCTTGGCCACGCATTGTCAGCGCTATTTTTGCTATTGCCTTCGCACTGGGAATTATTATCGTTGGGGGTTGGTATTTCACCCTCGGCATCGGTGTTATCGTCTTTTTGGGACAATTAGAGTATTTTCGCTTAGTTCGCGCTAAAGGTATTGAACCGGCCGCTAAAACCACTCTTGTCGTTTCACAATTATTACTGCTGACGGCAACTATGGCGGCCCCCCTCACCGATGCCATGTTTCCCCTCGCTGGGGCATTAATTTGTTTTTATCTGCTCTTTCAGCCCAAAATGGCGACAATTGCCGACATTTCCACCTCAATTCTCGGTCTGTTTTATGGTGGTTACTTACCTAGTTATTGGATTCGTTTACGGGTCGGTTTTTCTCCTGAAAGTAATCCTGTGGCTATTGCCAGTAACTTACCCCTGATGGGATATTGGCCAGAATCGTGGATGGAACCGAAATTATTCCCGGCCGCTTTGACGGTGACTTTTCTAGCTTTCGGTTGCATTTGGGCCGCCGATATCGGAGCTTATATCATGGGAAAATGGTTAGGGAAAACCAGTTTATCGCTGATTAGTCCCAAAAAAACCGTGGAAGGTTCCTTTTTTGGCATTTTAGGCAGTATAGCGGTGGCCGATTTGGGTGCTTGGTATTTAGATTGGCCCTATTGGCAGCTGACGGGCCTAATTTTGGGCTTATTAATTGGTATTGTCAGTTTATTGGGCGATTTGACGGAATCGATGATGAAACGCGATGCCGGGGTCAAGGATTCCGGGCAGTTAATCCCCGGTCACGGTGGTATACTCGATCGCACCGATAGTTATGTCTTCACCGCTCCCCTAGTATATTATTTCGTCACTTTACTGCTGCCCTTGTTGCGCTAGTAGCTTGTTTCTTCTCCAGTGCTAAATTAAAGATTAAACCCAAATTTGCGATTATGTCAGCAGTCGTCCATCCCCGGGGTAAAGTTTATCTTCTCGGTGCGGGAATCGGTCAGAGCAGTTTTCTCACCCTGCAAGCGCGAGCAATTTTAGCCACGGCCGAGGTTTTGCTGTACGATGCCCTAGTGGATAGTCAAATCTTCTCCCTAGTGCCAAAAACCTGTGTTTTAGTCGATGTAGGCAAACGGGGGGGACAACCCGGGGCCGAGCAGAATCAGATTAATCGGATACTGGTTAATTATTGTCAAGAGGGAAAACGAGTTATTCGGCTCAAAAGTGGTGATCCGGGTGTTTTTGGGCGAGTATATCCTGAAATGTTGGCCCTAAAGCAGGCTGGCTGTGATTTTGAACTGATAACCGGTATTTCCTCCGCTTTAGCCGCTCCTTTATTGGCCGGAATTCCCCTGACCGAAAAGGATATTAGTCGCTGTTTTGCGGTCTTGAGCGCTCACGATCCCGAGTCTCTCGATTGGTCAGCTTTAGCTAAAATTGATACACTTGTGCTATTGATGGCCGGTCAGTCCTTAGGGCAAATTATCGAGAAATTATGCCAAAATGGGCGGAATATTGACGACTCGATCGCTATTATCCGTCAGGCGGGACGCAAGGATCAACAAATTTGGCGCGGCACTTTAGAAAATATTCTCGCCCAAACCGCCGGGGTGTCCCTCTCACCCTCTATTATGGTCATTGGTCAAGTTGTGGATCTGGCGATTATGTCTTCTCCCCTACCCCTAGGCGGTAAAACTATTGTTATTACCCGTGCCGCCGAGCAAACGAGTCAATTTAGCGAAATTTTGCAAAATCAAGGCGCAGAAGTCCTAGAAATGCCCGCTTTAGAGATTCGTCCCCCCGACCGTTGGCAAGGTTTAGACGATGCCATCGCTCAGTTAAAAGAGTTTGATTGGCTGATTTTAACTTCTGCCAATGCTGTTAATTTTTTCTTCGATCGCTTGACATTTTGGGGAAAAGATGCTAGGGCTTTAGCGACCGTAAAAATCGCCGTGGTGGGCAAAAAAACCAGCCAAGTTTTGCACTCACGGGGATTAAAAGCGGATTTTATCCCGGGGGATTTTGTCGCTGATGCTTTGGTAAACGAGTTTCCCGACCCGATTAAGGGGCAAAAATTCCTCTTTCCTCGCGTGGAAACGGGAGGCAGAGAGATATTAGTTAAGGAGTTAACGGCCAAAGCTGGTCAGGTGACGGAAGTGGCCGCATATTATTCCGGATGTCCGGCACGCATGGATAGTGGCATCTGGGAAGCGTTTCGAGATGGGAAAGTCGATATAGTCACCTTTGCTAGTTCCAAAACCGTCCAGAATTTTTATCGGTTATTGCTGCAAGAAACGGCAGAATTATCGGTTAATTCCCTATTAGAAAAAGTTTGTCTGGCTTCTATCGGTCCGCAAACTTCAAAAACCTGTCAAGATTTATTTGGTCGTGTTGATATCGAGGCGCGAGAATATACCCTAGAAGGATTGACTAGCGCTTTAATCGAGTGGGGTAAGACCTGACATTCTCACCGCCGTATTTGCGGCAGCCGGGGTTGGGGGGATCAAAGCCACCCTTATCAAGGAGGAGCAAAGCCACCCTTTTTAAGCTATCCATTAGTCGGATCTTTCTTAACAAAAAGAGAAGAAACTTAAAAAAAGGGGAAACGATTGATAGGTATAGTTTTGAAAGAAGGAATTAAGGTGGAGGTGAGCAAAAAAATGGAGAAATGGGCAGCCCAAGAATTACAGTATGCAGACCTAG